>NZ_JBIRCY010000032.1:0-85716 GCF_044326205.1 Mesorhizobium sp. IMUNJ 23232 | reverse complement strand
CAACGCGCCCGACCGGGCTGCGCGACCCCGACCAGCTTCACCCGGTCGGGCGCTCACCCTCGCGCACTGCACGAAGGGGGTCAAAATTGGACGCCGATCCGGGGTCAACTTTGCGCGCCGATTGACAGGTCGGCGATCTGCCAGATCAGATTGGCGAGGTCGGAATGGCTGGCCATGCTATGCGGCACTCCCGGCCTGGCCTACACCTCGAATGGTCATCGTTCTCATTTCTTCGCCCCCGTTGATGTCTGCGCCGCAGACCCGAAGCGTTGTCACTCCACATTCCGAACAGGCGTTCGGATTCTTCGAACGGTAGTGTCGTGACGACCGGCCACCTTTGTTTTCAGTCGCAAGTGTCGCACCTCGCCAAATCGATCGTCAGACAAAGCTGTTTTTTGCGCCTCGCGCCAACACGTGTTGCATAAAGCAGTTCCCCACAGTTCAAGCTACCCTAGCCAACAATGGTTTCCAATTGCAGTCCCCTTCGGCTTGGTAAGTGGACGGCATTGGAATCATACAAATCCCCCGTCCGCTCCCCAAAGCCCAGACAGCAAAAAGGCCCGGATACCCGAGCCCTAAGCTATTCAAGTTTAAGGAAATTTGGAGCGGGCGAAGGGATTCGAACCCTCGACCCCAACCTTGGCAAGGTTGTGCTCTACCCCTGAGCTACACCCGCTCGCGCGGCGCTGAACCGCAAGCCGCGCCTATATGGCCGAAGCGACGCGCGATTGCAACGGGAAAAAACGTGGCCTTCGAAACGTTCCGCCATGATACCCAAAGCGCTTATGCGCCGCGGCGGTCTTGCGGGTGGCGGCAAGGCTTGTGTCGCCCGCCGGCTTTGGTCATAAGACGCCCGTAAACTGCCAGAGCCCGTTTTGATGCCGAAGACCCCCGACGATCTCTTCGCCTTCCTCGATTCACTCGGGATTGCAGTGAAGACCGTAGAGCACCCGCCGCTGTTCACGGTAGCGGATTCGCGTGCGCTGCGCGGCGAGATTCCCGGTGGGCACACCAAGAATCTGTTCCTCAAGGACAAAAAGGACAATTATTTCCTGGTGACGGTCGACGAAGAAGCTGTGGTTGATCTCAAGCAGATCCATCACCTTATCGGCGCCGCGAGCCGGGTCTCGTTCGGCAAGCCGGAAGCGTTGATGGACCTTCTCGGTGTCACGCCTGGCGCGGTCACGGTATTCGGGCTGATCAACGATCATCAGGCGCACGTCCGGCTTATCCTCGACGAGGCACTAATGGAAAATGCGATCATCAACGGACATCCTTTGACCAACGAGGCGACGACATCGATCGGCAATGCCGATTTGCTGAGCTTTGCCCGTGCGACCGGACACGAGCCGGCCATCTTGAAAGTGACGGGAAGATAGCCACATGCTGGGCAATCCCGATCTGCTGCGAAGCACGGAAGCCGACGGCATGGATGGGACTGTTTGAAGATCATGATCGATGATGGGATTGGCGCCTCGTCGCTCCACCTCGATGGACCGTTTCTGAACAAGCGGATGAAGGTTTGATATGAGCAGAGAGGATAATCCCTACGCCAGCGCGGCCGGCGCCTATTCCGCCAACGTGCAGTTCGGCACGGCGCCCGCCGGCAATGGCCAGGCTGTGAGCGATGCGGCTCCCGCTTACAAGGACACGACGACAGCGACGTTCGCTGCCGACGTCATCCAGGAATCGCGCAAGCAGCCTGTCCTGGTCGACTTTTGGGCACCATGGTGCGGCCCCTGCAAGCAGCTCGCGCCGGCCCTGGAAAAAGTAGTGCGCGCCTCCGGCGGCAAGGTGAAGCTGGTCAAGATGAACATCGACGACCATCCGTCTGTCGCGGGGCAGCTTGGTATCCAGTCGATTCCCGCCGTCATCGCCTTCAAGAACGGCCAGCCGGTCGACGGCTTCATGGGTGCCGTTCCCGAAAGCCAGATCCGCGAATTCATCGATCGCGTGGCCGGCAAGGGCGCGGGTCCGCAGATCGCCGAAACGCTTGCCGCGGCCACGCAGGCCCGCGACTCGGGAGACCTGCAGGCGGCTGCCAGCCTGTTTGATGCGGTGCTGGCGGAGCAGCCTGATAATCTCGACGCGCTCGGTGGTCTTGCCGACCTGCTTTTCGAGACCGGTGACCGAGCCGGCGCCGAGGAGCTTCTGGCCGGCGTGCCAGAGGACAAGAAGGACGCGCCGGCCGTCGCCGCCGTGCGCGCCAAAATTGCGCTGGCAGACAAGGTCGGCGAGCTTGGCGACCCGGCGGAGCTGGAGCGGCGGCTGGCTAATGATCCGAAGGATCATCAGGCCCGGTTCGACCTTGCGATGATCCAGAATGCGCTTGGCCAGCGGACCGAAGCGGCGGACAGCCTGCTGGCGATCGTCAAGGCCGACCGTACTTGGAAGGATGACGGCGCCCGCGCCCAACTGCTCCAGTTTTTCGAGGCCTGGGGTTTGATGGACGAGGTGACGCTGGCGACCCGGCGTAAACTCTCGTCGATCCTGTTTTCTTGAGGTAGCATCGGGCATATTGCGGGCTGGCCTTGCAGACCTCGGCCGCTGCTCCAGATTCCGGAGCAGAGCCGCAACGGAGGAATCGATGCAGGCGGGAAACGCCCACTACCGGCTTGTCTCGGACCTTCCCGCGACGGTGCCCGTCTTCCCGCTGCTGGAGGCCTTGCTGCTGCCCGGTGGGCGAATGCCGCTCAACGTCTTCGAGCCGCGATATCTGCAACTGGTCGATGACGCGATGCGCGGCAGCAGGATCATCGGCATGGTGCAGCCGGCGCTCGACGGATCGAAGCGCCATGACGACGAACCGGAACTCTGCCAGGTGGGCTGCATGGGTCGCATCATCTCGCTGTCGGAGACCGGCGACGGCCGCTATCTGATCTCGCTGCAAGGTATCTGCCGTTACCGCATCCTGCAGGAACTGGCGGTCAGGACGCCCTTTCGGCAATGCCGCATCGCCCCTTTCGTTGGCGATCTCGAGGAAGATCGCGGTGCTGGAGAGGTCAACCGTCCGGCTCTGCTGAAGGCTTTTCGCGCTTATCTGCAAGCCAACGAACTGGAAGCCGATTGGGAAAGCGTCAGCCGCGCCGACAATACGATGTTGGTGAATGCACTGTCGATGATGGCGCCCTATGGCGCGGCCGAGAAACAGGCGCTGCTGGAGGCGCCCGACCTGAAAACCCGCGCCGACACGCTGATCGCCATCACCGAAATGACGCTGGCGCGCGACAACGATGATTTTGGCTCCAGCCTGCAATAGGTTTCCGATGCGTGACGAGGCCGACAGGAAAAAGGTCGATATGAAGCTGCTGGAACTGCTGGTCTGTCCTCTGACCAAAGGGCCGCTGACCTTCGACAGGGAGAATTGCGAGCTCATCTCGCGCGTCGCGAAGCTGGCCTACCCGATCCGGGACGGTATCCCGGTCATGCTGCCTTCGGAAGCACGGACGCTATCTGAAGGCCATATGCCTCAGGACAGGCCCGGAACAGCTTCCTGACAAGACTCGCGCGCCTGAACCCATTGCCGGTATCCAGGCTGGTATTGTGGTCCCCTATTGAAAATTGCGCCCTTTCGGCATGACTTGCCGAACCAAAGCCCTGTTTTCCTCGGCCAACAGGGAGATCGAAGCAACAGATGGCGTTTTCCTCGCGTCTCTTGCCGGTTTGGCGTTGCCGGCCCCAGCGCTCGCGACGCCCCATTCATCGAGCAGCGTGTCGAGCCAGGACGAAAGATCCTGCATGCGCTCAGCGACGATGTGAATGACTCCCATTTCCGTCTGCAGCTTGCCGGTGACCCGGATAAATTTCGACCCCATGACGACGGGGCGGAAACGGTCCAAATTTCGCGCCCAGATGATGACGTTGGCGATGGCTTTTTCGTCCTCAAGGGTAAGAAAGATCGCGTTTCCCTTGCCGGGCCGCTGACGAACCAGAACCAGGCCGGCAACCGAAACGCGCCTGCCGTTCTCCACCGCCCCCAGTTTTTCGTTCGGTGTAATCCCGATCCGGTCGAGTTTTCCCCGCAGAAACGAAACGGGATGTGCCTTAAGCGAAAGGCCGAGCGACTTGTAATCATGTACCACATGCTCGCCGAGCGGCATCATCGGCAGAACGGTTCGAGGCTCGTTGTCAGCGAGCCGGATTTCCGGACGATCGAACAGAGGCAACCGCTCGGCCGCGCTCTTGCCGTCGAGCGCCTGCACCGCCCACAAGGCGGCCCGCCGGTCGAGACCCAGCGAACGAAAGGCATCGGCCTTGGCCAGCTTCTCGATCTCGTCAATGTCGAGGCCCGAGCGCAACCATACGTCACGCACCGAATCATAACCGTCTCCGCGCCGGGCGATGAGCTGCTGCATGCCATTTTCGGACAATCCCTTGAGCTGATTGAAGCCGAGGCGGAGAGCATGCATGGTCTTGATGACACGCCGCATTTCGGCATGGCGCGAATTGACCCGCGCGGGATCGAAGCGAGCCCGCTCCAACGTGCACTCCCAGTTCGATAGATTGACATCCACCGGCCTTATCTCGACGCCGTGGTCTTCGGCATCTCGGACGAGTTGCGCGGGCCGATAGAAACCCATGGGCTGCGAGTTGAGGATCGCGGCACAGAAGACATCGGGATAGAACGTCTTGAACCAGCAGGAGGCGTAGACAAGAAGCGCGAATGACGCGGCATGGCTTTCGGGAAAGCCGTACTCGCCAAAACCCTCGATCTGCCTGAAGCAACGTTCAGCGAAATCCTTCGGGTATCCTCGCCCCATCATACCGTTGATCATTCGCTCACGATAATTTCCGATCGTTCCGGTACGTTTGAAGGTCGCCATGGCGCGGCGTAGCTGATCCGCTTCTCCTGGCGTGAAGCCACCGGCCTCGATGGCAATGCTCATGGCCTGCTCCTGAAAAAGAGGAACGCCAAGGGTCCTGCTCAGGATCTTCTCCAGCACCGGATTATGGTAGTCGACCTTCTCGATGCCCATCCGCCGGCGCAGATAGGGATGAACCATATCGCCCTGGATCGGCCCCGGACGGACGATCGCCACCTCGATGACAAGATCATAGAATTTTCGCGGCTTCAGCCGCGGCAGCATCGACATCTGCGCCCGCGACTCGATCTGGAACACGCCCAGCGTGTCGGCCCGGCAGATCATGTCGTAGACGCGCTGGTCCTCCTTGGGCATCGTGGCGAGCGTCAACAGCCGGCCATATTCGTCCCGAAGATGGTAATGGTCTTCGAGCAAGGTGAAGGCACGCCGCAGGCAGGTCAGCATGCCGAGCGCCAGCACATCGACCTTGAGGATGCCGACGGCGTCGAGGTCGTCCTTGTCCCACTCGACCATCTTGCGCTCCTCCATCGCCGTCTTGACGATGGGCACGATCTCATCGAGCCGGTCCTTAGTGATGACGAAGCCGCCGACATGCTGAGAGAGATGTCGCGGGAAACCCAAGATCTCGTTGGCGCGGTCGATCACATGTCTTGTCACGGAATCGGCCCTGTCGAGGCCGCCGGCCTTGGCTTCCCGCGCGCCAAGCTCGGATGACGACCAGCCCCAGATCGACCCCGACAGCGCACCGCGCACGTCGTCCGACAGGCCCATCGCCTTGGCGACCTCGCGCAGCGCCGAGCGGCCGCGATAAGAGACGACTGCGGCTGCAAGCGCGGTGCGTTTCTCGCTATACTTCTTATAGATGTAGGCGATGACGTCGTCGCGCCGCTCGTGTTCAAAATCGACATCTATGTCTGGCGGTTCGTCGCGCTCCGTAGACACGAAGCGCTCGAACAGGACGTCGGTAAGGTCTGGATCCACCTCGGTAATGCCGAGGCAGTAGCAGATGACGGAATTTGCCGCCGAGCCGCGCCCCTGGCAGAGCACCTTGGCTTCCTCACGGGCAAAACGCACGATGTCGCGAACGGTCAGGAAATAGCGCGCATATTTTTTGTCGCCGACGATTTTCAACTCATGCCTGATCAGGCCCGAAACCTTCTCCGGAATACCTGCCGGATAGCGCCAATTCGCTCCTTCCCAGGTCAGCCGTTCGAGTTCGGTTTGCGGATCGACGCCCTCTTCGGTGGTCTCCTCGGGATAGTTGTGTTGCAGTTCCTGCAGGGAAAAGCCGAGCGTTTGCGCGAAGCGCACGGTTTCGGCGAGGGCTTGGGGATGGTGGCGAAACAATCGGGCCATCTCCGCCGATGGCTTCATGTGGCGTTCCGCGTTGACGGAAAGCTCGAAACCGGCCTCGGAGACCGGAACATTCAGCCGGATGGCGGTGAGCACATCCTGCAACGGACGGCGTGCGGCCGAATGATGAAGGACATCGTTGGTCGCCATCAGCGGCAGTTTTACCGCTGCGGCAAACACGGCGGCCTGCTCGATCCGAAAACGGTCGTTTCCGCGATAATCCGGCGCGACGGCAAGCCATAGATTGCCCACGAAACGCGCCTTCAACCGGTGAAGGAGAGCAAGCATTTCATTCGCCGGCAGCGACAGGTCGGGCAGGACGGCGAGCGACATCCGGTCACCCCATTCGAGCAGATCGTCCAGCATGAGCACGGTCGCACCCTTGGGATTTTCGGGGCGTATATTCGCCTGGGTGAGCAGGCGGCAGAGATGCCCCCAGCCCTTTCGATCCTGGGGATAGGCCAGGATATCGGGCGTTCCGTCGCCGAAGACCAGACGGCAGCCTGGATGGTACGGCAGCGAGACCGGTTCCTCGCCCTCGGCAAGTCTTATGGATTTCGATTGGCTCCATGCCCGTACCACGCCGGCGACCGTGTTGCGGTCGGCGAGGCCCATGGCCGCATGGCCGAGGGCGCATGCGGTTACCACCATTTCCTCAGGAGAGGATGCGCCACGCAGGAAAGAAAAATTCGACTGGACGCCGAACTCGATATAGGGCGGCAGGACTGTTTCATGCGGTTTCGCGGCCGGAACCCTCATGCGAAGATCCCATGCATGAACCAGCGCGGTGAAGGTTTTCCAGCTTCGTAAAGGCCCTGGCGATAGAGCCAGAAGCGCCGCCCATCGACATCCTCGACGCGGAAATAGTCGCGCGGCGGGGCGTCCTCCTCACCCGGCCGCCACCATTCCGGCGCGATGCGTTCAGGGCCTTCCGAGCGGGCGATCCGGTAAAGGGCACGGCGCCAGCGGAAATTGAGCGGCGGTCCCTCCGGTATCTCCGTCACAGGCACCTCGATAGGTTCCGGTCTCGCGAAGAGGTTTATGGGCCGATCGAGGTGTTCTTTCCTGCCCTCCGGCCTGATGGAACGGCGCGGCTCACCGAAAGGCAGGTGGCTGACGGCCCGTTCCGGCCAGTGGCTTTCGACAGCGACCGGCATCGACAGCGCTCCATTGCCGAGGCGGGCGCACACACGGTCGGCGAACAGGGCGATATCGGCCTCATCGTCTGCACCGTCACCGGTGAAGTCGGCCTGCGGGGTAGAGAAGGGAGCGACAGAGAGCACCGAAAGGCGCACGAGATCGAAGCCGTAGCCGACATCGATCGCGCCGTTCAGGGCCGTAAGCCGCTCATGAAACAATTTCTGGATGAGCGCCGGCTCCCGCATCGGCCGTGACGTGGAGATGACGATGCGGCGGACCTCGCCGTCAACCCGGAACAGGAACAGCATCAGCGACCGCGCGCCCTCGCAGCGGCGCTCCAGACCCGCCTTGAGGCTTCCGGCAAGCATTTTGACAAGGAACTCGATGTCGTCGGCGAGCATGATCGGCTCGGCAAGATGGCGTTCCGCCGAGAGCGGCGCGACCGGCAGGCGCGGTGAGATCGCTTCCTCGAGTTGGCCGAGCGCCTGGTCGAGGCGCAGGAGAAGGGTGGAGCCGAAGCGGCGCGCCAGCGGCGCGCGCGGCGCCACCATCACCGCGCCTACCGTGCGCAGGCCGACACTTTCGAGACTGGAGCAAATTCCCGGATCAACGCGCAGCGCCGTAAGTGGCAACGGCGCCAGCAATTCCTCCTCTTCCCCGGGAGCGACGATCAGATCTCCGCCGAAACGCGCCGCCGCCCAAGCAGCACCAGGCGTCGAGGCGAGGCCGGCGCGGATTTCAAAACCCTGGTGAAAGAAGCGGGAGAGCAGGTCGTCCATCATGCCGCGCTCACCGCCGAACAGATGCGCGCAGCCGGTGATGTCGAGGAAAAGCCCGTCCAATCCATCGAGCGCCACCAGCGGCGTGTAGCGATCGCACCAGTCGGCGAGGCCCTCCAGCAGACGCCGATCAGCTTCCGGCTCCGCCTCGACCACCTCGATGTTCGGGTGCATGGCGCGCGCCTCGCCGACGCCCATGCCGGGCTTGAGCTTCAATGCCCTAGCCAACGTGTCGAGCGCTGCGACGCGCTGGGTATTGCTGTCGCGATGGCTCAGCACCAGCGGCAATGCCTTGACGGAACGGGAACGCCACGACCTGCCGAAGCGCTGGCGGCGCAGCCTGTCTGTCGGCAGATAGGGAAACCACAACGCCAGTATCCTTTGCGGGCTGGTCGCGTCTTTCCTGGAATGCATCATCGGTCCACTCCAGCGTGAATTCGGCGGGGATCGCGGTACGGCTCTTGCTGACGGTGACCTGGAAGGCTGGCGGACCGATCGAGCCGGCGAGCGGTCCCGCAAGGGTTAAGCGCGCCGCAGCCGGCGCCGGCGCCACCAGCAGGCGGACCGGTGCGGCTGTCGGTTCCGGTTCGCTAGCCGCGCGGACGAGGAAGAGTGGGCGTCCCACCAGCAGCGCGCGCCGATGCAGGCGACGGGTCGCCGTCAGGTCGAGGGCGGGCGAAGAGCCACGGATTTCGAGCAGGACGGCAAGGAAAGCGTCAAGCCGCGCCGCCTCCTCGGCAATCCACAGAGCGTCGGCCAGCTTTTCCGCCTCGGCGATCAGCAGGTTTTCCGGCTGGAGGCCGAAACGCGCTGCCAGCCCCGGTGCATACGGCCGACCCGCTTCGCGGAAAATCTCCGACGTGCCGATCCACAGCAGCGGCGCGGCCGCGTCCGGGGCCGGCAGCAGGCGCAGAAGCGCCAGCACGAAACCCGCCGCCGCACCCGTCTCGCGAACCGCGCCGGCATGCACCTCGATCAGCCCGGCGGCGGGCAGACCGCCGCCCAGCGCAGCGTCGAGACGCTCCACGCCCGTACGCAGAACGGACGGGCCGGCGGCGTGGCGCGGCGCAACGCCCTTCCAGCCCGTGTCTTCCGGGTTCTCGAAGCGCTCGGCCAGCCGGCCTTCGATCTTCGCGATTTTGTGACGCAGGTCGCGAACGACATCCCGCGCCACGGCCATAGACGCCATGACGGTCATCCGATCGGGTATTGTTCCTGTTATGTTCCTATTGATTCCAGAGCCCGACCGGAGAGTCAAGCATATCAATTAAAGAATTTATTCCTCTGCCGAGGTCCGTTTACCGCTTGCCCGCGCGAGCCCCTCGAAACCGGCAGACCAAAAGGCTATATGCGCCCGAAAAGGACGATGAATGGCCCGCATCTATCAGACCCGCGCTTGGCACGACCAGCTTTCTCCTTCGATCGAGGAATTCGAGCTGATGGCGCTTGAAGCCTATGCGCACCTGCCCGAGGATTTTCGAACCCTCACGGGCGAGGTGGTCATCCAGATTGCCGAATTCCCGACCGACGAGATCATGGACGACCTGTCCCTGGAGACCCCCTTCGACCTGCTCGGCCTGTTCGAGGGGCGCGGCATCGCCGAGCGCTGGAACCCGGCGACCGGCGAGGGACCGAACCGGGTCACCCTCTATCGCCGCGCCATCCTCGACTACTGGGCCGAGAACGAGGAGACATTGGGCTCGATCGTCAACCACGTACTGATCCACGAGATCGGCCACCATTTCGGCCTCTCCGACGACGACATGGAGAAGATCGAGGAGAACGTGGAATAGCCCGGAGGTTCCGGCTCCCCGCGCGAACCAGCGACTCGACTCAGTTCATCGCCGACGGAAAATAGCGGCTGCCCAGCGAATAGCGGCTACCGGCATAGGTAAAGGTATTGACTGTCGCGATCGCCTTGCCAGACCAAGTGCGGCGGTTGAGCAGCAGGCAGGGCTCGCCGACGCCAATCGTCAGATGCTCGGCCGCAAATTCATCCGCCGGCACCGCCGAGATGACCTGTTCGACCTCGGTCAGCGGCGTCGACGCCTGCAGATAGTCGTAGGTGGTCATGCCCGAAAAATCCTGGCGGTGATATTCGGGCACGAGTTGGGCGTTGACGTAGCGCTCCTCGAGCTGAACCGGCACGTCGTTTTCGAAATGCACGACGATCGAATGCCCGACCGGCCGCCGGCCGGAGAATTCAAACGCCACCAGCAGTTCCGGCTCCGGCTCCGCGATCAACTCGGTAACCACCACGACGGCGCGATGGCGACTGCCACGTGAACGGATTTCGCTGGCGATATTGGCGATCTCGATCAGCGTCGATTGCGGTTTCGGCGGCGCCACGAAGGTGCCTACGCCCTGGATACGCAGGAGATGGCCTTCCGAGGTCAGCTCGCGCAGGGCGCGATGCACCGTCATGCGCGACACGCCAAGCGCGCTCACCAATTCGTTTTCCGACGGCAGGCGGCGGTCCTTCGCCCATCTGCCGTTGCCGATATTGGCGAGCACGAAATCCTTGACCTTTTCATAAAGCGGGCTCGCCGTGTCCGGCAGGGCGACGGCGGGTTCATGGGCAATGGACTCGTCGCGATCGGTCATCGCGAAAACCCTTCCGGGGCCATGCGGATTATCGTCTTCAGCCCGGCACTTTGTCCGGCAAGCAGCCGGCTGTAGGCGGCGGGGATATCGCCGATGCCGATCTCCTTGTCGATCAGCCGCAAGAGCTGCGGCTGAATCGCCGGCAGCAGGCCGACGGCCTCGCCGAGTTCATCGGCATAGACGTGGCAGCCGACCAGCGAAATTTCGCGCTCGACCAGCAGGTTGGGATCGAGGTCGAGACGTCCGTGGGCGATGCCGACCAGTCCCAGCGTGCCGCCGCCCGCGAGCAGGTCCACCAGCGCCATGATTGCCGGCACGCTGCCGGTCGCGTCGAGCGCATGGCGTGGCGGCGGCCCGCCAAGAGCGGCCGCGACCGACGCCTTGCCGAGATCGACGGTTTTCGCGCCCGTCACCTCGGCGACCAGCGCGGCGCGCGCTGCGTTACGGTCGGCCACCAAGACCTGCCCGTCATGCAAGTGGGAGAGCAGAAGCGCGGCAAACCCGCCGATCGGACCGCAACCGGCGATCAGGACAGGCTCCCCTCTCGGTATATTTATCCGGCTAACGGCATGCAGCGCCACTGCCACCGGCTCAGCCATCGCCGCCACACGCGGATCGAGCGCGGCATCGTGGCGGACAAGCAGATGCGCCGGCAGGACAGCTTCCTCGGCGAAACCACCGTCGCAGACTTCGCCGAGAAAACCCAGCGTCTCGCAGACATTTTTCCGGCTCGCCCGGCAGTTCGCGCAGGTGCCGCACCAGTAGCGCGAATCGGCGACGACATGATCGCCCGGCGAAAATTCCCTCACGCCCTCGCCGACCGCCATGACCACGCCGGCGAATTCGTGCCCGGCCGTGCTCGGACTGCGAGAAATCCACTGGCCGGTGCGGAAATTGTGCAGGTCCGAGCCGCAGATGCCGGCAGCAGCCACCTTCAGCCGCACCCAGCCTTGTTCCGGCTCAGCCGGAGCCGCGACGTCCTCGACGCGCAAATCGCCAGCCGCGTAAAGCCTCGCCGCCTTCATCGCCTACACACCCTTGGGCAGGTATTTTTCACGCACCGCCGACACCGCGTGCTCGTGCGAGGAAAAGCCCTCGTAGCGGGCGAGCGTATGCGCGGCCTTCGCGAATTGCGGATAGGCCGCCGCAGTGACGTAGCCGATCGACGAGCGCTTGATGAAATCGGTGACCGACAATGGCCCGCAGGTACGCGCCCATCGGCTGGTCGGCAAAACGGCGTTTGGCCCGAGGCCGAAATTGCCGATCGACACCGGCGTATGCGGACCCATCAGGATCTCGGCTGCCTCGGTGATATGGCCAAGATGGGTGAAAGGATCGGTGGAAAGAATCTCCAGATGTTCCGGCGCATAGTCGTTAACGAAACGATAACTCTCCTCGATCGACGGCGTCAGCACGATGCCGCCATAGGCGCCGGTCAGCACGGCGGTGGAGAAGGCGACGCGCTGCTCGGTCATGCGCGCCCAGTGTTCCGGCAGCGCGGCCAAGGCTTCCTCGGCGACACGGCGGCTGTGTGTCACCAGATAGGCGGACGAATCCGGCCCGTGCTCGGCCTCGATCAGCAAGTCGAGCGCCGCCAGTCCGCCATGCACGCTGTCATCGGCCAAAATGATCGCCTCGGACGGCCCAGCGGGCAGGCCGGGATCGATGGTTCCAGCCAGCAGCCGCTTGGCCGCCACCACCCAAGGGCTGCCGGGGCCGACGATCTTGAGAGCCTTCTTGACCGTCTCGGTGCCGTAGGCAACCGCCGCCACGGCCACTGCGCCGCCCACCTTGTAAACGGTCTCGACACCGGCAATGCGCGCAGCGACTAGTGTAGCCGCGTCGACCGAACCGTCCGGAGCCGGGGGCGTCACAATGGCAAGCTCCGGCACGCCGGCCACCACGGCCGGAACCGCGGTCATCATCGTCACCGAGGGAAACGCTCCCTTGCCGCGCGGCACATAGAGTGCGACGGAACGAATGGGCGAAAAACGGTCGCCGGCATAGGCGCCGGGCCGCATCTCCTTCAGCCACATCGCCTCCGGCCTCTGCTCCTCGTGGAAATGCCGGATATTGTCGATGCCGAAGCGGATCGCCTCGATGACCTCCTTGTCGACCAAGGTGAAGGCGCGGTCGAACTCGGCTTCCGTCACCTTCAGCGCGCCGGGTTTCACGTCGGACTTGTCGAACTCCCGGGCAAAACGCAGCAGCGCCGCGTCGCCTTCCGTGCGTACAGCCTCGATGATCGGTTTCACCTTCTCCATGAAACCGGAAAGATCGGTCTCCGAGCGCTTCAGCAAGGCCTCGCGCCGGTCGGGGTCGAGCTTGGCGAGTTCATGAAAAGAGACGTTTTGCATGGGCCGGCTTCTGGTCACTTCGACTTGAGGAAAATTTCAAGCCCGACCAGCCGGTCGAGCAGGACGATGGCGAGCCCGGAGCAGGCGATAAACACCACCGAGATGGCGGCAAGGTCGGGTGTGATGATGGAGCGGATCGAATTGTAGATCTGCACCGGCAAGGTCACGATGCGGGCATCTGTCAGGAGCAGGCTGACCAAAAACTCGTTCAACGCCAGGATGAACATCAGCAGCGAGCCGGTGATGACGCCGGGCATCACCGCCGGCAGCGTGACGAAGAAGAACACCTGCAGCGGCGGCGCGCCACAATTCGCCGCCGCGAGTTCGAGGTCAGGGTCGAGGCCGGCGGCACTTGCCGTGACAGCCCAGATCATGAAGGGCAGGTTGATGACGCAGCAGGCGATGCCTACCGGCCAGAGCTGGCCCAGAATGCCGGCATTGCCGAAGATGAGCATCAGTCCGATGCCCGAGCCGATCAGCGGGATGGTGAAGGGCAGAAGCAGGTAGGTCTGGATCGTCCGCTCGAAACGCACCCCATATTTGGCGAGCGCGATGCCGGCCAGTGTGCCGGCCGGGATGGCGACGACAGTGCACACCGCCGCCACCCACAGCGTTCGCAGAAGGGCGCTTCGCAAGTCGCTTGCCTGCGAGATCGCCGCATACCATTTCAGCGACAAGCCGTCGGGCGGGAAGGTGATGATGTTGCCTGCGGTGAAGGACGCGCCGAGCACCACGACCGTCGGCGCCGACAATGTTACGATCGCCACGACGACGAAGGCCCATAGCACCAGTTTTTTGGACAGCGGCTCCCTCATCGGCGCTTCCTCGACACGGCAAGCGTGCCCGCGCCGAACAGCGAGAAAACCAGGCCGACGACGATCGATCCCAGCGCCACCAGCATCAGCGCCAGCGTCGCCCCGAGCCCCTGATCCGAGGTACGGAAAAACTGGTCGTAGATCGCATTGGCGATGAAATCCTGCGAACCGCCGCCGAGGATGGCCGGCACCGCGAAATCGGTGAGCGACAGCGTCATCACCACCACGCCGGCGCCGATGAAACCCGGCCGGCAGAGCGGCAGCACGACATAACGGAAGCTGCGCGTCCAATTGGCGCCGAGCGAGCCGGCGGCTGCTTCAAGTTCTTCCGGGATGGCCGTCAGCGCCGGCGCCAGCATCAGCACGGCAAAGGGCAGCATGTACTGCACCAGACCGAAGAGAACGGCCGGATAATTGTAGATCAGTCGCATAGGCGGGATGCCGATCAGGCCGAGCGCTTCGTTCACCATGCCCTGGTTGCCCAAAATGATCAGCCAGCCATAGGCACGCACCACCTGGCCGATAAAAAAGGGCAGGAACAGCGCGATCAGCAGGATCTTGCGCAGCGCCGACGAGCGGGCGCGCACCATCAGATAAGCATAAGGAAAAGCAAAGATCAGCGTCACGACGGTTACGATTACCGCCGCCAGCAGGCTGCGCCATGCGACCGCGGCGAACAGCGGCTCGGTCATGGCGCGGCGGTAGTTTGCCAGCGAATAATCTTCCGAAAACAGAAACGTCGTGGTGTCCAGCGTACGCAGGCTGGCATCCGCCATCTGCGCCAGCCCGAGCACCAGCAGTCCGACCAGCAGCACTGCCGGCGCCAGCATCAGATACGGCGTGGCGCGCGCCATCCGCCTCGGCCAGGCGAATGCCGCCAAGGCTTCCAGCGCATCCATGATACGCCATGTCAGGGGGTAGGCTGTGCGTGATATCGCCATCAAATTCCTGATTCACATAGGCGCCGGCGGTGCGGCCAGATCAGCCTCCCCCTTAAGGGGAGGATCGACGAGGCGGCATAGCGAAGCAAAGCCGACGAGGTGGGGTGGGGTCGCTTCAGGATGGAGCACCTTTTGAACGACCCCGCCCCTCGTCAAAACCTTGCGTTCGCTCAGCTTTCTCCACGACCCTACCCTCCGCTATGGCTCCGGGCGTTCGAAACTCGAAAAGCCAAATCGTTGGCTTTTCGCCGGCCTACGGCCGGACATTTCTCACCCCTGCATGATTGCCTTGAATTTTCCGAACCAGTCACTCTCGTTCTCGACCTGCACCTTGGAAGATATGCGGATGAGGTTCTTGAAATCCTCTTCCTTGGTCGGATAGGACGGGTCGCCGACGAGATCCGCGGGCGGCGTCAGGCCGGGCACGACGCCGGGCAGGCCGAGACCGTCAAGCCACACCTGCTGCGCGTCCTTGGTCAGTGCGAAATTGATGTATTGCTTGGCCCAGTAGAGTTCGTTCTCCGGCAGGCCCTTGGGGATCCAAAGTCCGTCGGTGTCGAACTTGCAGCCTTCCTCCGGCACGACCCACTTGATGTCGATGCCGTTCTTCTTGGCCTCGCGGGCATTGGTGGAGATGGTGCAGGCGGCATCGATCTCACCGTTCTGGAACCAGGTGGTGAAGTCCGGATCCTCGCCGAGCAGCGGCTTCTGCTCCTTCATCTTGGTAATGAAATCCCAAGCCGGCTGCATGTTCGCCGGAATGTCCTCGAGCTTGCCGCCGCCGGCTACCTGCGCCGGGAAGTGGAACCCGATACCGTCATTGTAGAAGGCGACCCGGCCCTTGAACTTCGGGTCGAGCAGGTCTTTCCACGACTTAGGCGCGCCATCCGGGAACGCAGCCGGCCGGTAGGCCAGCACATAGACATAGCCGTAGGTGTTGACGATCGGATAGCCGTCAAGCCCGACCGGCTTGGCGAGGTCGGTCACGTCCTTCAGGTTGGAGAGATCGGACAGGTCTTCCGTCACACCGCGCAGCGCTGATTTGGTCGCGTTGGTGGTCGTGTCCCAGTTGATGTGGATCGGCGGCACGCGCTTCTGCGCAACAGCCGCCCAGACCTTCGGCTGGATCTCGTTGTCCTCGGTGAGGTCGTGGCGGACCGCGATGCCGGTCGCCTTGGTGAAGGGATCGGACACGCCTGCCTTCAAACTGTCGACCCAGCTTCCGCCCCAGGCGCGCACGATGATTTCGGCCGGCTTTGCCGGCTCCTGCGCAGAGGCGCCGCGCAGGCCGAGCGCGGAAGCGCCGCCGAGTGCTGCCGCGCCCTTTAGCAAGGTACGGCGATTGACATAAGGCATGGAAAGCTTCTGCTCTTTCATTGTCGTTCTCCTCTGGTTTGTTTCTAATTGGCTTCAGGCAAATACAAGCACGTCCCGGACATTCCAGCCGAGGAAGACTTTCGAACCTATCTCATGCTGGGAATGGCCTTCGGGGTCATGGTCGAAGACCCGGAGCACGATGCCGGCAAGCGCAGGCACCGCAACTTCGTAGACCATCCGTTCGCCTTCGAAGATCGCGTCGGACACCGTGCCGGCCAGCATCCTGTCCAGCTCGGTAAGGCGCCCGGCCTCATCCGCGATCCGGATTTGCTCGGCGCGTATTGCGCCTGAGACGCCTTGGCCGACAGCCAGTGGCGATTTCGGATCGCCGATCGATCCCTCGATCTCCACCTCATCGCGGACGAACGACACGCGGCCGCTGTCGACCCTCTGCACCGTTCCCGTCAGGAAATTCGTGACGCCGATAAAATTGGCGACAAAAGCGTTATGCGGCTGCCGATACGTGGCGGCAGGGCGGGCGATCTGCTGAATCTCACCCTTGTCCATGACGATGATCTCGTCGGAAACCACAAGCGCCTCGCGCTGGTCATGGGTCACATTGATAGTGGTCACGCCGAGCTCGCGCTGGATACGGCGGAATTCGAGCTGCATCTCCTCCCGCAGTTTGCGGTCGAGCGCGGCAAGCGGTTCGTCAAGGAGCAGCAGATCCGGCTCGAACACGAGCGCGCGGGCAATCGCAACCCGCTGCTGCTGCCCGCCGGAAAGTTCGTGAATCCGCCGTCCGCCATAGCCGCCAAGCTTCACCAGTTCGAGGTAACGTTCAACTTTCTCGGGGATCGTGCGGGCATCGCGCCGCCGCATTTTTAGCGGAAAGGCGACGTTTTCGGCGGCGGTCATGTGCGGAAACAGCGCCAGCCGCTGGAACACCATGCCGATCGAACGCCGGTGTGGCGGCACCGCGCTGACCGCCTCGCCATTGATGAAGATTTCGCCGGCGGTCGGCGTCTGGAAACCGGCGATCATCCGGAGCAGCGTCGTCTTGCCGGAGCCGGACGGGCCGAGGATGGTCAGGAACTTACCTCTCGGCAGATCGAAGGACGCCTCCTTCACCGCATGGACTCCATCGAAGTCCATGCCGACATTTCGCACCGCAACTGCGATCGGAAGGGCGTCAGCGCCCTGACCGGCCGCCATTGCCGAGATCGCCTCCTGCATTTGCGTTTCCCTAGCTGATCAAGCGGCGAGCAACCATAGGGTCGTTAACTCGTATATACAAGTACGTACAAGCTGAAATCCGGTCGACATCGGGAGTCCGTCTCGACTTCAGACTGAAGCCAGATAGCCGCCGTCGATCGGTATGCAATGGCCCGCGACATAGGCCGAGGCATCACTCGCCAGGAAGACCACCGTTCCGCCGATGTCCTGCATTGTTCCGAAGCGTTTCTGCGGAATTTTCGCCAGCATCGCCTCCTGCCAGCCTGCATCCCGGTAGAAAACGTCGGTCATGGCAGTGTGAAAATAGCCAGGCGCGATGGCGTTGACGCGAATGCCGAGCGACGCCCATTCGGTGGCGAGCGCCCGTGTCATGCCAAGCAGCCCGGTCTTCGACGATCCATAGGCAACCGCGGTTGGGATGCCGACATAAGAGGTGAGCGAGCACAAATTGATGATCGCTCCACCTTTGCCCCCGGCCACCATGCATTTCGCCGCCGCCTGTGCCGCGAAAAAAGCCCCCTTCAGGTTGGTCTCGACGATCCGATCCCAAAGGGCTTCATCGACCTCAAGCGAGGAGCGGACTTCTTCATATCCGGCATTGTTAACGAGAATATCGAGGCCGCCCAGCGCCTTAACGGCTTCGTCGATCGCCGCTGCGGACGTCGTCACATCGCTGATGTCCTGGCTCTGGACAACGCAGTTGCGGCCCAGCGCTTCAATCTTTGTCCTTGTTTCCGTTAGCGAATCCAGGCTCCGCGCCGAGATGGCTACATCGGCGCCGGCGCTGGCCAGCGCCTCTGCTATGGCTTGCCCGATACCGCGGCTTGCGCCGGTCACGAAGGCCTTGCGGCCGCTGAGGTCGAAAAGAGTGGTCATGCCAAAGCCTGGAAGAGCGGGTGCGTTTGCCCGCCTCGGTAGCGGAACATGAAAACAGGGAACTTGTCTATACATCCATACCCTGTTGAATTGCGGCCAATGCCTTGATCGGTCTGGATTTCGCCGGGCCGGTGCGATAGGCGGGCTTGAACCAATGAAAGCAAGCCTCGTGCCCATATCGCCAAAAACCCTGATCGAGATCGGCCTTGCCGCCGGCAGTGAAATCATGGCGGTCTATGCAGACAGCACGTTTCGCCATATCCACAAGGGCGACGGCTCGCCGGTGACGGAAGCCGATCATCGGGCGGAAGCCGTTATCCTTCAGGCACTTGGCTCCGAGGCGGGCGACATACCGGTCGTTGCCGAGGAGGAGGTTTCGGCCGGCCGCGTTCCGCCGGCCTCGGAAAAATTCTTCTTGGTCGACCCGCTCGACGGGACGCGCGAATTCATCAACCGCAACGGCGAGTTCACGGTCAATATCGCATTGATCGAAAAGCATAAACCGGTGCTGGGCATGATCTATGCACCGGCGCTCGGACAGATTTTCGTGGCAGTGAACGGCGCCGCCTGGCGGGCGGATGTGACCCATGGCCTGGCGGGAGAGTTGCGGCCGATCAAGGCACGGCCGGCGCCAAAACGCCTCGCCGCCGTCGGCAGCCGCTCGAATTGTACTGACGAAACAATGGATTGGCTGAAACGCTTCGATGTCGAGGGTTTTGTCTCGCGCGGCTCCTCGCTCAAATTCTGCCTGGTCGCCTGCGGCGAGGCGGATATCTATCCGCGTTTTGGCCGCACCATGGAATGGGACACCGCGGCAGGCGACGCCATCCTGCGGGCAGCGGGCGGGATTACCACGACCATCGGCGGAATTCCGCTAAGCTACGGAAATCGCGGGGCTTCTAGCGGCGACGAGTTCGCCAATCCGTCCTTCGTCGCCTTCGGCGACCCCGCCTTGCGCGATACGGGCGGCACGCCCGTCATGAGCACGTGAAGCCGTCGCAGACCTTGGTCATGCTTGTAAAACCGGGGCAAATCAATCGGATAGAAGGGACACAGCGCGATTCCGGCGTCACAAGCATGACATGCCCCCTCGCAAGCATGACATTTCCCTCGAAAAACACCGTTTTGACCTTCCCGTGCGCGGAATTTCGGCCGGCAAGCATGACCTGGAAAAATGCCGAGGCTATAATTTTTCGTGAGCGAACGATAACGCGAACGCCGATTTTCTTGCCGCACTTGTGCCAGTGACATTTCCTTGCTCGCCCCTTGCAGCGGGCGGACCTATGCTCGTTAATGAGGGGGCGGCGATCGACCGCCATGCAGCAAGGATTGCCCGATGTCGATTTTGACGCTTTCCAGACGTTCCGTCCTTTCCGGTTCGGTTGCCCTGATGGCGTCGACCGCCTTGCCCGCCAGCCTGTGGGCGCAAACACCGAAGAGGGGCGGCCGGCTGATCGTTGCCGCCGATTCCGAGCCACGAAACCTCAATCCGGCCATGGTCGCGTCCAACGGCGTGTTCTTCGTTTCAAGCAAGGTGGTCGAGCCGCTGGCGGAGGCTTCCTTCGACGGCAAGGACGGGCTGGAACCAAGGCTGGCGACAAGCTGGGAAGGGTCCGCCGACGGCTTGACCGTTACCTTCAAGTTGCGCAAGGGCGTGACCTGGCACGACGGCAAGCCTTTCGCCTCCGCCGACGTCGCCTTCTCGGCGCTGCAGGTGTGGAAGCCGCTGCAGAATCTTGGCCGCGTGGTGTTCAAGGATCTGGAGGCGGTCGATACGCCGGACGACCACACGGCGGTGTTCCGTTTCTCGAAACCAACACCGTTCCAGTTGATCCGCAACGCCCTGCCGCCGCTGACCAGCGTGCTACCGAAGCATGTTTATGAAGCCGGCGAGATCGACAAGAATCCGGCTAACAATGCGCCTGTGGGCACCGGCCCTTTCAAGTTCGCAGAGCACAAGCCTGGCGAATATTATCGGCTCGAGAAGAACACGGGCTACTGGGGCAAGGACCTGCCCTATCTCGACGAAAT
Organism: Mesorhizobium sp. IMUNJ 23232; assembly: GCF_044326205.1. Lineage (NCBI taxonomy): Bacteria > Pseudomonadati > Pseudomonadota > Alphaproteobacteria > Hyphomicrobiales > Phyllobacteriaceae > Mesorhizobium > Mesorhizobium sp. IMUNJ 23232. The sequence goes on along the minus strand of NZ_JBIRCY010000032.1, from coordinate 65,444 downwards.
CGTCTATCGCGTTCTGCCGGACCGCGCCGCCGCCGCCGGCGCGCTGGAGGCGGAAGAAATCCATCTTGCCGCCTTCTCCGCGGTGCCGCTGGCCGATCTCGCCCGTATCGCCAAGGTGCCCGGACTCGAAGTCGTATCGCGCGGCTACGAGGGCCTCACCTACCAGCTCGTCGTCGAGATCAACCATCGCCGTAAGGAACTTGCCGACCTGAAAGTGCGGCAGGCTATCGCCCACGCGATCGACAAGAAGTTCGTGGTCGATACGATCTTCCTCGGCTACGCCACGGCCTCGACCGGCCCAGTGCCGGTCAACGACAAGCAGTTTTATACGGCGGACGTTCCGCAATATGCCTTCGACGTCGCCAAGGCCAACACTCTGCTCGACGAAGCCGGTTACAAGCGCGGCGCCGATGGCAACCGGTTTACCCTGAAGCTGCTGCCGGCCCCCTATTTCAACGAGACACGGCAGTTCGGCGACTATCTGCGCCAGGCGCTGGCTGCGGTCGGCATCGACGCGCAACTGGTCAACAATGACGCCGCCGCGCACCAGAAGGCGGTCTACACCGACCATGCTTTCGACCTGGCGGTGGCGCCGCCGGTGTTCCGTGGCGATCCGGCGATCTCGACCACGATCCTGGTGCAGAGCGGTCTTCCCGACGGCGTGCCCTTCTCCAACCAGGGCGGCTACAAGAACGACGGCATCGACGCGCTCATCGCCAAGGCGGCCGAGACGATCGACCCGACGGCGCGCACCGAGCTTTACCGCGAATTCCAGAAAAAGGTCGAGGAAGACCTGCCGCTGATCAACGTCGCAGAATGGGGATTCATCTCGGTGGCCCGAACATCGGTGAAGAACATAGCCAACAATCCGCGCTGGGTGGTGTCGAACTGGGCGGACACGTGGGTGGATAGCTGAGACACTGGAATGGCTTGCACAACATCGTCGCGGATGTTCAGTTCGTGAGGTGAGAGCTTTACGTTGCCCCCCTCTGTCCTGCCGGACATCTCCCCCACAAGGGGGGAGATTGGCCGTCATCTTCACTTTCGCCAATCACCAGCATCTCAGGGAAGGCGGTTTCGCCGAAGCTGCCAATCTCCCTCCTTGTGGGGGAGATGTCCGGCAGGACAGAGGGGGGCAACGTAGGGCATCAAACGTCGCCAGAATTCGAATCCGGAATTCAGGCGTACCCTCATGAACCGCATCCACAAACTGGTCCTGCGCCGTCTCCTCGGCGCTATCCCGGTCCTGGCGATTGTGGTGATCGGCGGTTTCCTTCTTCTGGAGGCTGCCCCCGGCGACGCGGTCGACGCCTATGTGGTTTCGATCGGCGGCGATGCGCAGATGATCGCCGAGTTGCGTCAGTCCTGGGGCCTCGACCAGTCGGCGCTGGCACGGCTGGGTTTTTACCTTTGGTCGCTTGCCCATCTCGATCTTGGCCAGTCCGTGGCCTTTTCGCGCCCGGTGCTCGACGTGGTCATGGAGCGGCTTCCCAACACGCTGTTGCTGATGGGCAGCGCAACCGCGCTGTCGTTTTCACTCGGTTCGCTGTTGGGAATCTTTGCCGGCTCACGTCCCGGTAGTTTCCACGATCGATTGCTGTCAATCGGGTCGCTGGCACTCTACGCCGTGCCGGGCTTCTGGCTCGGCCTCGTGCTGACGGTTGTCTTCGCAGTGCAACTGCGCTGGCTGCCGGTGAGCGGCATGGAGACCATTGCCTCCGGCAAGCACGGCCTGGAACGGGGGCTGGACATTGCCCGGCATCTGGTGCTGCCGGTCGCGAGCCTCGGCTTCATCTATCTGGCGCTTTATCTCAGGGTCATGCGAGCCGGAATGGCCGAGGCCTGGCGGATGGATTTCGTGCTGGCCGCGCGCGCCCGCGGCGTGCCGCGCCGTCGCATCGTCATCCGGCATGTCGCCCGCAACGCGCTGCTGCCGCTGGTCACCATGCTCGGCCTGCAATCCGCCGCGATGCTGGGAGGAAGCGTGGTCATTGAAAGCCTGTTCTCCGTGCCCGGTCTCGGCCGGCTGGCACAGGAAGCGGTGAACGCGCGCGATACGCCGCTGCTGCTCGGCATCATCCTGGTCAGCGCAGTGCTGGTGATCATCATCAACCTCGTCGTCGATTGCCTCTACGCAGTCCTCGACCCGCGCGTCGGCGCAAGCGAGGCGGCGGCATGAATGCCGCCCGGTTCTTCCGGTCGCCCGAGGCCATTGCCGGTGTCCTGATTCTGGCGGCACTCGCCGCAATGGCGCTTCTGGCGCCGGTGCTGTTTCCCGCGGACCCGCTTTCCATTGCCGGGCCGCCGCTTATCCCGCCGCTTCACGACTGGGCGCATCCGCTCGGCACCGACCGGCTTGGGCGCGATGTGCTCGCCGGTCTTTTTCATGGAGCGCGGACATCCCTAGCCGTCGGACTAGCGGCTGCCACTGCGGCAATTGTGATCGGCAGCCTAGTGGGCACCACCGCCGGTTTCGCCGGCGGATGGATCGACGAGGTTCTGATGCGCCTCACCGATGCGTTCCAGACCGTCCCCGCCTTCCTGCTGGCGCTGGCCTTCGTCAGTGTCGTCGGACCGTCGCTGGCGACCGTCGTGGCGGCCATCGCGGTCGGCGCATGGACGGGTCCGGCACGCATTGCCCGCGCCGAGATCCTGTCGCTGCGCGAGCGCGATTTCGTCGCCGGCGCGCGTGTCATAGGCATGCATCCGGTGGAGATCGCGTTGCGCGAGGTACTGCCCAACGCGCTGCCACCTGTGCTGGCGCTGAGTTCGGTGATCGTCGCGGGTGCGGTCTTGATCGAGGCGTCACTCTCGTTTCTCGGCCTTGGCGATCCGAATCGCGTGACCTGGGGCGGTATGATCGCCGAAGGGCGGACGGTGCTACGCTCGGCGCCCTTTCTGTCGATCATTCCTGGCATCGCATTGGTGCTGTCGGTGCTCGGTGTCTACCTGGCCGGCGAGGGCATCGTCGAGGCTTCCGCCGCACGCAGGAGTCTTTCCTGAAACCGCTGCTGGACATTTCGGGACTACGCGTCCGCTACCGCTCCGGCGCGTCTGAGATGGAGGCGTTGCGCGGCATCGACCTGAGGCTGGGCGCCGGCGAACGCGTCGCGGTGATCGGCGAGAGCGGCTCGGGAAAAAGCACGCTGGCGCTGGCAGTTGCCGGCCTCTTGCCGCGCGAAGCATCAATAGAAGGCGACATCCGATGGTCCGGACTGGCCCATGCGCCGCGCAACGGAAAAGACATCGGCTTTGTATTCCAGGATCCCGGCGGTACGCTCGATCCGGTCATCTCTGTCGGCAGGCAGGTGGCGGAAGTGGTGGAAGTGAATCTTGGGCTTTCCCGCCATCAGGCACTGGAACTCGCCGGCGAACTCTTCGCGCGCGTCCACTTGCCCGACCCGCGCACCATGCTGCACACCTTTCCGCACCAGCTTTCCGGCGGCCAGCGGCAGCGCGTCGGCATCGCCGCGGCGATCGCGGCTGGGCCGGCCCTGCTGATCGCCGACGAACCGACTAGCGCGCTGGATACGATCGTGCAGGCGGAGATCGCCCGGTTGATGGACCGGCTGGTGCGGGAGACTGGCATGTCGCTGCTGATCGTCAGCCACGACATCGCGCTGGCCGCCATGATCGCCGACCGGATTGTCGTGCTGAAGGACGGCGCAATGGTAGAAGCTGGCTCCACGGCGGATCTGGTGAACAGGCCGAAGGCCGACTATACGCGCTCGCTGCTGGCGGCCTCGCTGAGCCTCGACGATAACCCGAGGGCGACGGCCGGATGAGCAGCGGCGCACCTCTCCTTTCCGCCACCGGCCTGCAGAAGTCGTTTCGGCGCGGCGGCGGCCGATTCGCTGCGCTGGACGGCGTCGATCTCGAACTTGCCGCAGGCGAGACGCTGGCGCTGGTCGGGCCTTCCGGGAGCGGCAAGTCGACACTGGCACGGGTGCTGATGCGGCTGCTGGAGCCGGATTCCGGCACCTTGCGCTTCGCGGGCCAGGATCTGTTGGCAGTGCGGGGGTCAGACCTGCGGGCGCTAAGGCAACGTTGGCAAATGGTGTTCCAGTATCCGCTTGCCGCTTTCAATCCGCGCGCCACGGTGGAGCGCGTGCTGGAGGACCCGCTGCGCATCCACGGCATTGTCGCGCGCGCGCAGCGCCCGCAAGCGATCGGCGCGGTGCTGGAAAGGGTCGGCTTGCCGGAAAATTTGCGCAGCCGCCGAATTCACGAGATTTCCGGTGGACAGCGGCAGCGCGTGGCGATTGCCCGCGCAGTGGCAAGCGGGCCGGAACTGATCGTGCTGGACGAGGCGGTTTCGGCGCTCGACGTTTCGGTGCGGGCCGGGATCATGACCCTGCTCCGCGGCCTGCAACAGGAGAGGAATATCGCCTATCTGTTTATTTCGCACGATCTCGCTCTGGTGAGGGAAACTGCACACCGCGTCTCCATCATGGACCAGGGGCGGATCGTCGAGACGGGAGATGCCCGGCAGATCATCGCCGCGCCGGCATCGCAAATGGGAAAGGCGCTGGTGGCGGCTGCGATGAAGCTGCCGCGGCGCGACGGCATGGAGAGCGACCGATGAACGACAGCACGGACCGCGCAGAGATCCTGAGCCGCGAACTGGATGCGGCCTTTCGCAACCGGGCCGATCTCTACAGGCTGTTTTTCGAGGAGCTCGAATCCCGGCTGGGGCCTGCGGAAGCGGAAGACGTCATGGTTGCCGTGGTCGAGCGGCGTGGCCGCGAGGTCGCAGCCACGGCCTTTTCGGGATTCGGCCCGAACGACGCGCGAAAGATCGGCGAAGCTTTCCTGGCGGTCAGTCCGGACGGGGGACGTATGTACCCGACCGATGTCGAACGCGAAAACCATTCCATCGCCTTCAAGGTCAAACGCTGCCCGCTTAAGGACGCTTGGGTCGAGGCTGGGCTGGGCGACGACGAACTGTCACGGCTCTGCCGTATTGCCGGGGCTTTCGACCGTGGCCTGTTCGAGGCGACCGGGGTGCGCTTTTCCAACGTGACCTGGACGCCCGGATATGGGGACGGCTGTTGCCATATCAAGCTGGAGGACCGTGACGGTTGAGATAGAGCCTTTCGTCTGGAGAGGTCCGGCTCCCTCGGTACGATGAACAGGATTGGGAGTGAGATCATGGAGATAAGAATCGCCACGGACGAGGCGGGCAAGGCAAGCCAGCGCGCAACTGCGCCGCGACGTCTTCATTGACGAGCAGGGCGTCTCGGAACAGGAGGAAATCGACGAGCTGGACGATGTCTGCACGCATGTGCTTGCAACGTCGGGCGGCACGCCGGTGGGCGCGGCGCGCTTCCGCGTCGTTGGCGATGCCGTGAAAATCCAGCGGGTCTGCGTGTCGAAGGAATTTCGCGGAAAGGGCGCCGGCGCCGCACTCATTGGCTTCATCGTCAGCCATGTGCGGCATCATCGGCTTGCGCCTTACGCCCGGCTCGGTTCGCAAACCTATGCGCTGGAGTTTTACCGAAACTCGGCTTCGAGGCCTATGGCGACAATTATCTCGACGCCGGCATCCCGCATCGCGACATGCAGTTGGAGCTCTGATCCGCAAGCTTCTGCAAGGTCGTCACGGAGTGATCCCGGATGATTTGACATGGCCGGCCCCGGTTCGTCGTGGTATCTCGCCGGCATGGGACAGCTCAAGGCACATGAGGTCGATGGATGGTTGGCACGGCCGCAAGCCGGCGTGCCCATCCTGCTGATCTATGGGCCTGACCGGGGCCTGGTCAGCGAGCGGGCGCGGCGTTTTGCCGAGAAATCGGGCGTGCCGCTCGACGACCCCTTCTCCGTAGTCAGGCTCGATGCCTCCGAACTCGACAAGGACGCCAGCCGGCTAGTCGACGAGGCCAACACACTGCCGATGTTCGCCGGCAAACGTCTTCTGTGGGTGCGCAACGCGGCCGGCCAGAAGGCGCTAGCGGATGACGTCAAGGCGTTGTGCGCCGCGCCGCCGCCCGACACGACCATTCTCATCGAGGCCGGCGATCTGAAGAAGGGCGTGGGTCTACGCTCCGTGGTCGAGGCTGCCGGGCAGGCGATTGCGCTTCCCTGCTACAGCGACGACGCGCGATCGGTCGATACGGTGATCGACGACGAGCTACGCAACGCCGGCCTGTCGATTGACCCCGAGGCGCGCGCCCTGCTGCGCCGCAATCTCGGCGGTGACCGCATGGCGACGCGCGCCGAGGTCGCCAAGCTCGCGCTCTACGCCCTTGGCCAGGACAGCATATCGAGCGACGACATCCGCGCATTGACGGGCGACGTATCCTCCATCTCGGTCGACGAGGCGGTGGATGCGATCCTCGAAGGCAATCTCGCCGCCTTCGATACCGCTTATTCGCGCCAGGCGCTCGGCACCAGCCAGGCTTATGCCGTGTTGTCGGCCCTGCAGCGGCAGCTTCTGTCCCTGCAGTCGATGCGGGCGGTGATGGAAAGGGAGGGTGGAAACCCAGCCTCGGCCGTCGCCGCGGCAAGGCCGCCAGTCTTTTTCGGTCGCCGCAAGCTGGTCGAACAGGCGCTGGGGCGATGGACCAGCCGGACACTTGCCCGCATCCTGGAACGACTGCACGAGACAGTCTTGCTGACGCGCCGGCGTCCCGAACTTGCAGTGGCGGCGACGCATCGGATGCTGATGGACATTGCGCGTGATGCCGCGCGCAGCCCTCAGAAACGGCAATAGCCTCTGATATATAGCCGTCTAACGAGATAATTGACTATCTATGCCTAGCTTTTTAGCCGGCGGCATAACTCGTCGAGTTGCTCCAGGCTACGATAGGCAATTCGTACCTCGCCGCCCTTCGGCTTGTGGTTGATTGCCACTTTCAGACCGGTTACATCGGAAAGCAGTTTCTCCAATGCAACCGTATCCGCCTCCTTCTCCACGGTCGGCTTTGGGGACGGATCGACCTGGACCGCCGCCGGCTGCTGGGCCAACACCTCGGCCTGGCGCACCGACAATCCGTCTTCGACGATCCGCTTGGCCAGCGCCGCAGGATCGGGCACCGTGACCAAGGCGCGGGCGTGGCCGGCAGACAATGCCCCGTCGACCAGCAATGCACGAATATCATCTGGAAGCTTGAGAAGCCGCAGCGTGTTGGCGACGTGGCTGCGGCTCTTGCCGATCACCTGCCCAAGGTCGGCCTGGGTATAGCTGTGGTCGTCGATGAGCTGCTGGTAGCCCATCGCCTCCTCGATCGGATTGAGATCGGTACGCTGGACGTTCTCGATGATGGCCAGTTCCAGCGCCGTACGGTCGTTGACCTCACGTACGATCACCGGGATTTCGGTCAGGCCCGAGCGCTGCGCGGCGCGCCAGCGCCGTTCGCCGGCGATGATCTCATAACGGCCAGCAGCCCCAGCGGCCGGGCGCACCACGACCGGCTGGACGATGCCATGTTCTTTGATCGACTGCGCAAGGTCGGTGAGATCGGCCTCGCCAAACGCCCGGCGCGGATTGCGCGGATTGGGTTGAATGAATTCGATCGGCACCTTGCCATCGCTCGGCGCAACCGGTTGCCGCGGCACCGGCGGCTTGTCGATTTCGCCTATGAGAGCCGCGAGGCCGCGACCTAGTCGCCGCTTGGAAAGATCTTCGTTCATAGTTCTTGCCTAAACACTGCTTCTCGATCCTGGGCGGCGCTCACGCCGCTCGGAGTTTGCGTTCCTGACGAATGACTTCAGATGCCAGTTGCAGGTAGGCCTGGCTGCCGGAGCATTTGAGGTCGTAGAGGATCGCTGGCTTGCCGTAGGATGGCGCCTCCGAGACCCGCACATTGCGAGGGATGATCGTGTTGTAGACCTTGTCGCCGAGATGAGCACGAACGTCGTCGACCACCTGGTTGGCGAGATTGTTGCGCCCATCATACATGGTCATGACGATGCCCTGGATGGTGAGATCCGGGTTGATCGTCTGATGAACCTCTTCCACCGTCTCCAGCAACTGGCTCAAGCCTTCGAGAGCAAAGAACTCGCATTGCAACGGCACGAGCACGGAATCGGCCGCCGCCATCGAGTTCAACGTCAACAGGTTGAGAGATGGCGGGCAATCGATCAAGATATAGTCATAGAGACCGGCTCTCGCGGCGGACGCACGGACCGCATTGCGCAGCCGCAGCACCCGATCCGCTGTTCCGGCAATCTCCATCTCCACGCCGAGAAGATCAAGTGTGGAAGGAACGATGGAGAGGCCAGGGACGGCCGTCACCATCGCAGCTTCCTCCAGGCTTAGCGCACCGGTGATGACGTCGTAGGATGATGACGTGCGGTCGCGCTTGTCGATCCCCAGCCCGGTGCTCGCATTGCCTTGCGGATCGAGGTCGATCAGCAGCACGCGCTCGCCAATCGCTGCAAGTGCCGTCGCCAGATTGATGGCAGTCGTTGTTTTACCCACGCCGCCTTTCTGGTTGGCGATGGTGATGATGCGTGGGGTGCTGGACATTTGATCGTGCCGCGATAGCCATTTCATCAATTCGGTCGAATTCGTTTCAGTCCGCTGATCTCCAGGATCACGCTCTGCGATTCAACCGCGCTGGCATGTTCTATCAGGTCGTAACTCCACGAGTGAGAACTTTCTTCGATCTCGCGGCGATATTCACGGCCTTTGTGGAACAATCCGACCGCTCCCCCTGATAGAAACGGCTCTGCCAACCCCAAAAGCTGCGTAAGAGAGGCCAATGCGCGAGAGCTCACCGCCTGAGGTGGTTCGATTTTTGCGCATGCATCCTCAATTCGCTGGGCATGAACCGTTGCGGGCAACGCAAAGAGCCCGGTCATCGTTTGCAAGAACGACGCCTTTTTCCGGTTGCTTTCAATCAGATGAACATGAGCCCCGGGCGTTTCGCGAAGTAAGATCGCCAGAATCAGCCCAGGGAATCCTCCGCCAGACCCGAGATCGACCCAACGGGTGGTCGGCGGCGAAAGGCGCCTGAGTTGAGCGCTGTCCAACACATGTCGATCCCATAGCTCCTCCACTGTCGAGGAAGCGACAAGGTTCGTCACGCGATTCCAGCGCTGGAACTCGACCAAAAAATCTTGGAGAACAGAAAATGTTTCACGTGAAACAGGGCCAGCGATCTTGACAAGCTCGTCAAAAGTACCGTCGTTCACGCTGCAGGATTCCTCGCAAGCCGCTCATGCTCTCGGACACGAGCGACGATGATAGCCATCGCTGCCGGCGTCATCCCTTCCATCCGCTCGGCGGCAGCCACGGACGTGGGGCGGTGCCTTATCATTTTCTGCTTCAACTCGTTGGAAAGGCCAGGAAGGTCGGAATAGTCCAAATCCACTGGTAATGAGCGGTTTTCTTCCCGCCTCATCTGCTGGATGTCCGATGCCTGCCGATCAAGATAGACGGCATAGTTGGCTTCGATCTCCAGTCCTTCCGCAGCTCGCTCACTCAACCTTCCCAGCTCCGGCCAAATATCAACCAAAGCCGCTAACCCTTTATCGGGATAGGACAACAGCTCGTAAGCAGTCCTGCGCCGACCGTCCATGTTAACGTTAAGGCCATGCCTTTGGGCCTCATTGGGCGTTAACGACAGCGACTTGGCGAGTTCAACGGCGGCAGCCAACTCGCAAGACGCGCTTTCAAACGCTTTGACGCGAGCAGCAGAGGCTGCCCCGAGCTTGATCGCCAGGGGCGTCAATCGAATATCCGCATTGTCGGAACGCAACGAAAGCCTGAACTCGGCCCGAGACGTGAACATCCTGTATGGCTCGGTGACCCCCCTGCTTGTCAGGTCATCGACAAGGACACCGATGTAGGCATCGGAACGACCGATGGTGATACCGTCCATACCACCAGATAGTCGGGCCGCGTTCACACCTGCAAGCAAGCCTTGGGCTGCTGCTTCTTCATAGCCAGTGGTTCCGTTGATCTGGCCGGCTAGAAACAATCCCTCGACCTTGCGCGTCTCCAAAGTGGTCTTCAGTTCACGCGGATCGATATGGTCGTACTCGATGGCATAACCGGGCTGAAGCATCTTCGCATGCTCAAGCCCCGAGATCGTCTTCAAGATTTCGAGCTGAACGTCTTCCGGCAGAGAGGTCGAGATTCCATTCGGGTAGACGACAGGATCGTCCAAGCCTTCGGGCTCGAGAAAAATCTGGTGACCGTCACGGTCGCCGAACTTTACGATCTTATCTTCGATCGAAGGACAGTAGCGCGGGCCGACCCCCTCGATCGAGCCGGAATACATGGCGGACCGATGCAGGTTCTCCTTTATCACCGCATGAGTCTCCGGCGTCGTTCGAGTGATGCCACAGTCGATCTGGGGATTCTTGATATCACTGGTAAGCAATGAGAACGGCACAGGCTTTTCGTCGGCGACTTGCCGATCAAGCCCCGACCAGTCGATCGTAGCCGTATCCAGGCGTGGAGGCGTTCCGGTCTTCAGTCGCCTCAACTCGAAACCGGATTTCATGATGGAGTGCGATAGTTTTTCGGCGGCCTGCTCATTCATTCGACCTGCAGGAAATCGCCTTTCCCCGATATGGATAAGTCCCCGAAGAAACGTGCCGGTGGTAAGCACGACTGCCGCGCAGCGAATTTCCCTTCCAGCGACCAGACGAACGCCTTGAACACGTCCGCTCACCGCCAGAAGCTCCGCAATCTCGCCCTCAATCACCGTCAAGCCGGTTTGAGCGGCGATAAGCTCCTGCATTGCCTGCCGATACAATTTGCGATCCGCTTGAGTGCGCGGACCTCTGACAGCCGGACCCTTGCGCCTGTTGAGCAACCGGAACTGGATGCCTGCAGCGTCGGCGGCAACGCCCATCAGCCCGTCCAGCGCATCGATCTCGCGTACAAGCTGTCCTTTACCAATGCCGCCAATAGCCGGATTGCAGGACATAGTTCCAATCGCGTCGGCACGCATGGTCACGAGGGCAGTCTTCGCGCCGATGCGGGCAGAAGCTGCTGCGGCTTCGCAACCAGCATGCCCGCCGCCGACCACAACCACGTCATAGCCCATAGGAATCGTACTCATGATGGAACTGCATTAGGCGTCTGCCAAACCCTGTCAAGCATTGGAACGCTGTTTCACGTGAAACTGCCCTCACGACCATGTTTCACGTGAATCATTTGCCGATACAGAACTGTCCGAAAATCACATTCAGCAGATCTTCGACATCGACTGCTCCACCGATCCGGCCTAGCGCGTTTGACGCAAGCCGAAGCTCCTCAGAGCGCAATTCAAGCCCGGCGTCGGTGTTGTTCAACGCCGCGGTCAGATGCCTCCCGCACTGCGCCAGGAGTTCGACGTGGCGCAGCCGCCAGGGAATCAGTTCTCCCGTCCGCGGTGCAGCGGATTGTGCCTTGCCAGAAATGGTGTTGAGCAATTCCTGCAAGCCTTCACCCGAAACGCAGGAGATTGTGTGGTCATACCTTGAAGACACCGGCCGACCGTCCAGAAGGTCGGCCTTCGTTCCGATCAAAAGCTGCTGCTTCGCCACACCGCCGTCAATTGGAAGTGGTGCCGTCAAATCCTCCAGGACCAAAACCAGTCCAGCCTCGCGCGCGCGGTCAAGAGCTCTTTCGATACCCAGGCGCTCGACCAGTCCTTCCGTTGGACGAATTCCGGCGGTATCCGTCACACGAACTTTCAGGCCGTCGATATCCAGCAGAATTTCGATCAGATCCCGTGTCGTGCCCGGCTCGGGCGTGACAATAGCCGCCTCGCGCCGGGCCAATGCATTAAGAAGACTGGATTTTCCGGCATTCGGCGCTCCTAGCAGGACGACATCAAAGCCGTCCCGCAGTATCTCCGCCTTGCTGTAGCCGGATATATGCGCCTCGACTTCTTCCCGGAGCGACGCAACTTCTGCCCAGACCTGCTGTGAGACCGAACCCGGGACATCAGCCTCATCGGAAAAGTCCAGTTCGGCCTCGATAAACGCGCGTGCATGGATCAGCCTGCTTCGCCAGTCGGCATAGAGCGCAGCGTGTCCGCCGCCACTATTTTGAGCCGCAAAGCGCCTCTGTGCCTCAGTCTCGGCGGTGACGATATCGGCTGTCGCTTCCGCTGAAAGGAGATCCATTTTGCCGTTTTCAAATGCCCGGCGGGAGAACTCACCGGCTAGCGCCAGGCGGCATCCTTCGATCTTGCAGATGGCCCGCAACAATGCCTCAACGACGGCGCGACCACCATGAATATGAAATTCCGCACAATCTTCGCCCGTAAAGCTACGGGGCGCAGGAAAGAAAAGAGTCAGGCCTTCATCAAGCGGGGAGCCGTCCGCCAGCCGCAACACTCCGAAACGCGCCACCCTCGGCGCCGGAAGTGAACCAGCGAAAACAGCTATAACTTCTTGGACTCTCGGTCCACTGAGCCGGACGACAGCTATTCCGGAGGGTAGTTGCCCGCTTGAAAGCGCGACAATCGTATCCCTGGACACTCCCCTGTGCATTATCCCAAACCGTACCAGTGTGTGCCGTTCAACTGCGGTGGCCAGCCCTCACACCAAAGTGCCATCGGACGGTTCGATCATTTCGGAACCGAATCGAAAATCAAACTCATCGAATAAGCGCATCTGCTCACGACTCGTTACGGACCCGAATCGATTGCGGATAACCCGCCTAGCCTTGGCGCCGACCTACCAATCAATTGCCCAAACCTGACACGAGAGATCGATTGGACGTCCCAAACGGCGGATGCGCCAGTGCCTTATTAAGCGGCACTGGCCAATGGATCAGGTGTTCATCGAATCGAAGAAATCGGAGTTCGTCTTCGTCTGCTTCAATTTGTCGATAAGGAACTCGATCGCGTCGGTCGTTCCCATCGGCGCGAGGATACGGCGCAGAACGAATACCTTTTGCAAGTCCTGGCGCGACACCAGAAGGTCTTCCTTGCGTGTTCCCGACTTGAGGATATCCATCGCCGGGAAGATACGCTTGTCAGCGACCTTGCGATCAAGCACGATTTCCGAATTGCCCGTGCCCTTGAACTCCTCGAAGATCACTTCGTCCATGCGGCTGCCGGTATCGATGAGCGCAGTCGCAATAATGGTTAGTGACCCGCCTTCTTCGATGTTGCGTGCCGCGCCGAAGAACCGCTTCGGCCGCTGCAGGGCGTTGGCATCGACACCACCGGTCAGCACCTTGCCGGATGACGGCACGACGGTGTTGTAGGCGCGACCGAGGCGGGTGATCGAATCGAGCAGGATGACCACGTCACGGCCATGCTCGACGAGGCGCTTGGCCTTCTCGATGACCATCTCGGCCACCTGCACGTGGCGCACGGCAGGTTCGTCGAAGGTCGAGGATACAACCTCGCCCTTCACCGAGCGCTGCATGTCGGTGACTTCCTCGGGCCGCTCGTCGATCAGCAGGACGATCAGGTAGCATTCCGGATGATTGGTGGTGATCGAATGCGCTATGTTCTGCAGAAGCACCGTCTTGCCGGTGCGCGGCTGCGCCACGATCAGCGCGCGCTGGCCCTTGCCGATCGGCGCCACCAGATCGATGACGCGTGGAGAGATGTCCTTCGTGGTCGGATTCTCCACCTCCATCTTCAGCCGGGAGGTCGGATAGAGCGGCGTCAGATTGTCGAAATGGATCTTGTGCCGGATCTTCTCCGGATCATCGAAATTGATTGAGTTGACCTTGAGCAGCGCGAAATAACGCTCGCCTTCCTTGGGACTGCGGATCGGCCCTTCAACGGTATCGCCGGTCTTCAGCGAAAAGCGCCTGATCTGCGACGGCGAGATATAGATGTCGTCCGGACCGGGCAGATAGTTGGCATTGGCCGAGCGGAGGAAGCCGAAGCCGTCCTGAAGCACTTCCACCACGCCGTCCCCGATGATCTCGACATCCTGCGCCGCCAGCTTCTTCAGAATCGCGAACATCAGTTCCTGCTTGCGCATGACACTGGCATTCTCGACATCGAGCGATTCGGCGAAGGCGATCAGGTCGATCGGCTTCTTGTTCTTGAAATCCTGTAGTTTCATTTCCTGCATGAAGAGGCCTTGGCGGAGGTGGGAAAGCTATCGGCGAATGCGATGAGCGTGCATGGCGCGACCGACTGCAAAACGAAGAAGGGCTGGCGCGTAGCGGAGAGGAAGACCCTGCTTTTATCGCCAACCCAGGCAAAGAGCAAGGCGCGTTTTCTGATCGCTGGTCAGAACGGCTTCACGATGACGAGGATGACGATGACGATCATCAGGACGGTCGGGACTTCATTGATCATCCGCCAATGCTGGGCCGGCTTCTCGTTGCGGTCCTCGGCGAAGCGGCGAACCGCGCCGCCGAGATAGCCGTGCACGGCCGACAGCGCCAGCACGGCGGCGATCTTGGCGTGCAACCAGCCGCCCTGGAACGAAAAACCCTTCCAGGCAAGCCATAGCCCAAACACCCACGTTGCGATCATCGCCGGGTTGATGATCAGCCGGTAGAGCCTCCGTTCCATGACCTTGAACGTCTCCGACTGCACGGAGCCGCGTTCGGCTCCGGTATGATAGACGAAGAGCCGCGGCAGATAGAGCATGCCTGCCATCCACGAGATGACGGCGATAACATGCGCCGCCTTGATCCAGAGATAGAGGTTTTCGGGGTCGAGCATGAAGAGCAGGATCGCGGCAAGGGCGAAGACGGCCAACCCGATTGCCGCGCGTTTTGCCGCCTTGCGGCCGCTCGATGCATCGGCCCGGCTGTCGTTCATTTCAATTGCTCATCTCTCGGCCTGTCTGACATTTCATAAGCCTCTTGGAGTCCTACGCGACGGCTTGGACCTTCGCCCACAGGCTTCCTTAAATCTTAAACTTTTATAAATGAATCTCCTGATTCTATGACTCTGTTGGAATCGATGATTCCGATTTGTCCCCTCATTGGCCGCCAAAGCGACGTGGCTGCTTGTCGCACAACTGCGGTCCGGCGGAGGAAAACAATGGGGATAACTCAAAAATGATCTTTGTTTTCAGGCACTAGGCACGCAGCCGTTCTTCGAACGGTTGTGCCCCGGTGCGTTGCCATCCGACTTTCCCCAGAGTTCTGCAAACCACGGAAACCGTTTCGACAGCACCGCGAATTGTGGACAAGGTGGCATCTGATACAGTCGCCCGAAGGGCTGGTGGGAAAGCGACCTGGTTTTCCACACCTGCCCACAGGACGGGGCGCGATCCGTGAACAAACCGCAAAGCTTCTTTCATCTCCACCTGATCTCGGATGCCACCGGCGAGACGCTGCTCGCGGCCGGCCGTGCTGCGTCCGCGCAATACAAGGACGCGCGCGCCATCGAGCATATCTATCCGCTGATCCGTACCGAGAAGCAGCTCAGCAAGGTGTTCGAGGATATCGATGAAGAGCCCGGCATCGTGCTTTATACGATTGTCGACCAGCAGCTCGCGGGAATCATCGATTCGCGCTGCACCGAGATGGGGCTGCCTTGCGTCTCGGTGCTGGAGCCGGTGCTGGCCGTTTTCCAGTCCTACCTCGGAACGCCTGCCGGCCGTCGCGTCGGAGCCCAGCATGTACTCGATGCGGATTATTTCCGGCGCATCGATGCGCTGAACTTTACGATGGAGCATGACGACGGGCAGTTGCCGGACGATACCGATGCAGCCGACGTGGTGCTGATCGGCATTTCGCGGACGTCCAAGACGCCGACCAGCATCTATCTCGCCAATCGCGGCATCAAGACGGCCAACATTCCGATCGTGCTCGGCGTGCCGATACCTGACAGCCTGATCCAGGCAACGCGGCCGCTGATCGTCGGGCTGGTCGCCAGTGCCGAGCGGGTTTCCCAGGTCCGCCAGAACCGGATGCTCGGCGTTGCTGGCGGATTTGACGTCCAGTCCTATGTCGACCGCGCCACCATTTCCGAGGAACTGGCCTATGCCCGGCAGATCTGTACGCGCCACAACTGGCCGATGATCGACGTCAGCCGCCGCTCGATCGAGGAGACCGCAGCGGCGATCGTTGCCCTGCGCGGCAAGACGCGATAGGCGAGGGCCGACAGCAACAACGCCATCCCGATGACCAAGCCCTTTGTCCTCGCCTCCTCAAGCCCGTTTCGCAAAACCATGCTGGCGAATGCCGGCCTCGACTTCACTGCCATTGCCGCCGAAATTGACGAACGTGCGGTTGAGGCACCGTTGGCCGGTTCAGGAGCGACGCCGGAAGAGGTGGCGGAAATTCTGGCCGTGGCAAAGGCTACGGAGGTCAGCGAACGTCATCCCGGCGCGCTCGTATTGGGATGCGACCAGACGCTGTCGCTGGGCGACCGCCTTTTTCACAAGCCTAGGGATATGGAGGACGCCCGCCGCCATCTGCTGGCGCTTTCCGGCAAGACCCATCATCTCAACAGCGCAGCCGTGCTACTTCGTGACGGCGATGTTGTGTGGCGCACCGTTTCGGTGGCAAGACTGACCATGAGGACGCTTGACCCCGCTTACATCGGCCAGCATCTGGCGCGTGTGGGCCAGAAAGCGCTGCAGAGTGTCGGCGCCTACCAGATCGAGGGCGAAGGCATTCAACTGTTCGACAAGATCGAAGGCGATTATTTCACCATCGTGGGCTTGCCTCTGCTGCCCGTGCTGGCAGCGCTTCGCGACCTGGGCGCCATCGATGGCTGAGGCAGCACGGAAGGCGTTCGTCTGCGGGCACCCGATCGCGCATTCGCGTTCGCCAAAAATCCATGGCTATTGGCTGAAGCACTATGGTCTTGTCGGCAATTACGAGGCGATCGACGTCACGCCTGATGATTTTGGGGATTTCGCGGCATCGCTTCGGAAGGGTCGATATGTCGGCGGCAATGTCACTATTCCGCACAAGGAGGCGGCTTTCCGGGCTGTCGATCGCCGTGATGCGGCCGCCGAAGAGATCGGTGCAGTCAATACGCTATGGGTCGAGGATGGCAGGCTCTGCGGTTCGAACACGGACGCTTATGGCTTTGCGGCCAATCTGGACGACTTCGCTCCCGGCTGGGCCGCATCTTCCGGCGCGGCGGTGGTGCTGGGCGCCGGCGGCGCAGCGAGAGCGGTGCTTTGCGCGCTAAAGCAGCGCGGTTTTTCCGACATCCGTATCATCAACCGGACTCTTGCGCGCGCGCAGGCGCTAGCGGAGGAATTCGGTCCGGTCTTCTCGGCGCATGGAGTTGGCGCAGCCAACGCCCTGCTTGGCGACGCGGCGTTGCTGGTCAACACAACGTCGCTCGGTATGCATGGCGAACCGGAACTTCCGGTAGATCTCGACCGGCTGCCCGGCCATGCGCTGGTGACCGACATCGTCTATGTACCGCTGGAGACGCCGCTGCTGGCAGCCGCCCGCAAGCGTGGGCTGAAGGCGGTCGATGGTCTTGGTATGCTGCTCCACCAGGCAGTGCCCGGGTTCGAAAAATGGTTCGGCATCCGGCCGAAGGTGACGCCGGCACTGCGTGACTTGATCGTCGGCGATCTCGTGGCGAAGGCAGCGTGATTATCCTCGGCCTCACCGGGTCGATCGGCATGGGTAAGTCGACCACGGCCCAGATGTTTCGCGAAGCCGGCGTGCCGGTTCACGATTCCGACGAAGCGGTGCATCGACTTTATGCGGGGAAGGCCGCTCCGCTCGTGGAGGAAGCGTTTCCCGGCACGCTGAAGGATGGGACAATAGACCGCGCCGAACTCTCAAAACGCGTGCTGGGGAAGCCCGAAGCGTTGAAAAGACTCGAATCGATCGTCCATCCCCTGGTTCGCGCCGACGCCGATGCGTTTCTGGTGCGTCATCGCGCTGCCGGCGCGCCGCTGGTTGTCCTCGATATTCCTCTGCTGTTCGAGACCGGCGGGCGCAACCGGGTGGACAAGGTTGTGGTCGTTAGCGCCGATCCGGACATCCAGCGGCAACGCGTGCTTGCGCGGCCTGGAATGACCGAGGACAAGTTCGAGGCTATCCTGGCCAAGCAGGTTCCGGACGCCGAAAAACGGCGGCAGGCCGACTATGTCATCGACACGGGCCTTGGCATGGAAAGCGCGAGCCGCGCGGTTTCGGAGATTGTCGCCAAACTCGGTGGGAAACCCCTGGCCTGACCAACCCCGGTGCTTGCCTGTAAGATGCTCCTGCGCGAGAATCGCACCAGCTCTTTTCGAAAGACCTGACCTATGCGCGAAATCATCTTCGACACCGAAACCACCGGCCTCGATTCCCGCGAGGACCGTGTGATCGAGATCGGCGGTGTCGAACTGGACAACCGATTCCCGACAGGCCGAACGTTTCACGTCTATATCAACGCGCAGGGTCGGCCGGTCCACCCGGATGCGCTCGCGGTCCATGGCATCAGCGATGCCGAACTTGC
The DNA here is from genome assembly GCF_044326205.1 of Mesorhizobium sp. IMUNJ 23232. Classification (NCBI taxonomy): domain Bacteria; kingdom Pseudomonadati; phylum Pseudomonadota; class Alphaproteobacteria; order Hyphomicrobiales; family Phyllobacteriaceae; genus Mesorhizobium; species Mesorhizobium sp. IMUNJ 23232. The sequence continues at coordinate 47,148 of NZ_JBIRCY010000032.1, read as the reverse complement.
CGACAAGCCGACCTTTCCGCAAATCGCCGAGCAGTTCTGCGCCTTCATAGAGGGCGCGCGCCTTGTCGCCCACAATGCCGGCTTCGACATGGGTTTCATCAACGCCGAGTTTGCCAGGCTCGGCCTGCCGCCGATCGGCCCGGAGCGGGTGACCGACACGCTGGCGTTGGCGCGCCGCAAGCATCCGATGGGGCCGAATTCGCTCGACGCGCTCTGCCGGCGTTACGGGATCGACAACAGCCGCCGCACCAAGCACGGCGCGCTTCTCGACTCCGAACTGCTCGCCGAGGTCTATATCGAACTCATCGGCGGCAAGCAGGCTGCGTTGGTTCTTGAGACTGTCGAAGTCACGACCGTCGAAGTTTCGGTCGAATTCGCCGAGCCGCAGCAGCGGGAACGGCCGCGTCCGCTTGCCGCAAGGCTGACTTCAGCCGAACGCGAGGCGCATGCGCGCCTCGCGGCTCAACTTGGTGAAAAAGCGATCTGGCTGGAAACCGCCAGCGCGTTGCAGCCGGCGGAAGCGCTTAGCTGACCTTGACCTTGGAAGCGGCCTGATCCTCGGCCAGCTTCTGCTGGAACATCTGCGCGAAATCGATCGGGTCGAGCATCAGCGGCGGGAAGCCGCCATTGCGTGTCGCCTCGGCTATGATCTGTCGCGCGAATGGGAACAGCAGCCGCGGACATTCGATGAACAGCAGCGGCAGCATATGCTCCTGCGGAAAACCCTCGATGCGGAACACGCCGCCATAGACCAGCTCGACATTGAACAGCACGTCCTTCTCGAAGGAAGCCTTGGCGTTCAGGGTCAGGTTGACGTCGAATTCCTTGTCCGAGAGAGGATTGGCGGCAACATTGACATTGATGTTGATGCCGGGAGCCTTCTCGCGGCCGCGCAGCGAATTCGGCGCGCCGGGGCTCTCGAAGGAGAGATCCTTCACATACTGGGCAAGCACATTGAGCGTAGCTTTGGTGGTCTGGGCGTTTCCGTTGGTCGCCGTCCCCGCCGGCGCATTCTCGTTGATGGCCATCGGCCGTAGTCCTTTCGCTTCAGCCGCGCTGCGGCCCGGTCAAAATCGCGGCTTCGCTAGCATGGCGGGCAAGGCAACACAAGTTTGCCTATTTTTCTCCGTCGATACGCCGCCAGGGCGAGTCCGCATTGGGCGTCGGCTTGTAGTCGTCTTCATCGAGATCGATAATTGGGCCGCGCGGCTTTCCGCGGCCCGCTTCAAAGCCGCCGCGGAACATGCCGAAATCGCCAACGACCTGCACCCGGTCACGCACAAAGCGCCAGCCAAGGTCACGAACCGGCGGCAGGAACAGCAGCAGCCCGACGATGTCGGTGATGAAGCCGGGGAGCATCAGCAGGATACCGGCGATCACGATCATCACGCCATGCGCCATCTGCCGGCTGGGATCGCGCCCCGCCGCGACGTCGTTCCGCAGCCGGGAAAGCGCGCCGAACCCCTGCCATTTCAGCAGGATCGCGCCGACGATGGCACTGGCAAGCACGAGGCCGATCGTAGCCAATGCGCCGATCTCGCGCCCGACGATGACGAAGCCGGCGATTTCGGCCAGCGGCAGCACGAAAAGGAGAAAAAGTGGAATCAAGCGATACACGACGTGTCCAGGCTGGTGTTTTTCCACGCAGACAATTGCTGCTGGCGCATTTCTTCTTACATAGGTATGCAGGCGTTTGATTTGAATGATCGCACCCTGCGGTCTATATGGATTGCTTGCAACCCATGCTGCTGTGCCCGGCAAGGGACCGGGAGCCGCTTCAGAGGATCGGTTGGCGGAAGAAATGGAATTTTTCGACTTCGGGACGATTTTTTTCTTGGTCGCGGCGGTCGTGATCTTCTTCCAGCTGCGCAATGTGCTCGGCCGGCGTACCGGCAATGAACGCCCGCCTTTCGATCCCTACACTGCCGGCCGTACCCGCGAAAAAGATCCGACCAAGACCGACAATGTCGTATCGCTGCCTAAAAAGCGTGTGCCCGGGGAGCCGGACGAAACTTATGCGGCGATCGACGCCGCTGCTCCCCCGCCGAGCGACCTCAACAAGGGCCTGCGCGCTATCCGCGATGCTGATCCGTCCTTTGAACCCAAGACCTTCGTCGATGGCGCCAAAATGGCCTACGAGATGATTGTCATGGCTTATGCCGATGGCGACCGCAAGACGCTGAAGAATCTCCTGTCTCGCGAAGTCTTTGACGGTTTCGTCGCCGCGATCGGCGAGCGTGAGACCCGTTCCGAAAAGATCCAGTCGTCCTTCGTCGGTATCGACAAGGCGGACATCGTGTCGGCCGAGATGAAGGGCGGTGAGGCGCATATCACGCTGCGCATCGTCAGCGAACTGATCTCCGCGACCCGCAACAAGGCCGGCGAGGTGATCGACGGCGATCCGGAGACAGTCGCCGAGGTCAAGGACGTCTGGACCTTCGCGCGCGATACGCGATCCAAGGACCCCAACTGGAAGCTGGTCGCCACCGAAGAAGAAGAGTGAGTTCTCACTCCAGGGCGCGCCGCCATGCCGCCGCTTTCCCCAGCCTTCGCGCCTGTCGACTTCGGTGATTTGCCCGGATGGGCCGAGGACGATCAAACCCTCGCCTTCGAAGCCTTCCGCCGGTCCGCCTTCCACATCCTGGCCAAACCCTATCGTACCGGCAGCCTGGGCGTGGATTTTGCCGCTTTTGCGCCCGCCTATGCGGAGGCCCGCTCGGCCGAGGGGCTGGACAGGTCGCAGGCGCGCGCCTTTTTCGAACGCCATTTTATTCCTGCCCGCGTGTCGCCGGGCGAGGGGACTGGCGGCCTGGTCACCGGCTTCTACGAGCCTGAAGTCCGGGCATCTCGTGTCCGGACCGATGATTTCACCGTGCCGCTGCTGGCGCGGCCAGCCGACCTTATCGACATCGACGACACCAACCGGCCCCAAAACTTCGATCCGTATTTGGCTTTCGGCCGGAATACGGCGGACGGCATCGTCGAGTATTTCGATCGCGGCCAGATCGAGCGTGGTGCGCTGGCCGGCAGGGGGCTGGAGATCGCCTGGCTGGCCGAAAAGGTCGACGCCTTCTTCATCCATGTACAAGGCGCGGCCCGTCTCGTCATGCCGGACGGCTCGATGCGCCGCGTCACCTATGCCGCCAAGACCGGACATCGTTTCAGCGGGCCGGGAAAGATTTTGGCCGACCTGGATGAGATCCCGCTGGCGCAGGTCACCATGCAGTCGATTCGCGCCTGGCTTGCCGCCAATCCGCGGCGCAGCGACGAGATTCTCTGGCGGAACCTATCCTACATCTTCTTCCGCGAGGCCGAGGTCGACGATCCGGCGCTTGGGCCCGTGGCGGCGGCGAAGGTGCCACTCACTGCCGGGCGATCGGTCGCCGTCGACCGGCTGCTGCACACATTCGGCACGCCGTTTTTCATCCATGCGCCCGCTTTGACGGCTTTCGACACAAAACCGTTCCGCAGGCTGATGATCGCGCAGGACACGGGTTCGGCGATCGTCGGTTCGGCGCGCGGCGATCTGTTCGCCGGGTCGGGCGATGCCGCGGGCGAGATCGCCGGCGTGGTGCGCAACGAGGCTGATTTCTTCGCGCTGCTGCCGCGTCCGCTCGTCGAGGGTGGCAGTCGGTGAGCCGGCGCACTGACAAGGCGCTCACGGACGAGGACCGGGTCCTGTGGAGCCTTGTCGCGCGCTCAGCAACGCCGCTGAAGGGCCGCAAGCACCCGGCAGCCCCGGAACAGAAGCCGCTGTCGATGGCGGAGGCGCTGTCGGAGACAGTGCCTGATCCGACGAAGTCGGCCCCGGCACCTGTGCCCGCCCGCCGAAACCCGCTGGGCCAGAGCGCGCTCGACCGCCCCACACACGACAAGATCGCAGCCGGCCGCCTGCCGATCGAAGGCCGCGTCGACCTGCACGGCCTGACCCAGGATCAGGCCTATGGCCTGCTGCTTTCCTTCCTGGGCCGTGCCTATTCGAATGGCGTGCGCTACGTCCTCGTCATCACCGGCAAGGGCTCGTCTTCCGGCGGCGACGGCGTATTACGCCGTGCCGTGCCGGGCTGGTTGGCGACCGCGCCCTTCCGACCCCTGGTCAGCAGCCACGACCATGCCGCGCGCCACCATGGCGGCGCCGGAGCGCTTTATGTCCGTTTGCGCCGAAAGGCCGGACGGTGACACCGTTTGGCGCGAAATTGCGGGCCTTGCGGGCGGAGCGCGGCATCAGCCAGAAGCAGATGGCCGCCGCGCTCGGCGTCAGCGCCGCTTATCTCTCGGCGCTGGAACATGGACGCCGTGGCGTGCCGGGCTGGCCGATGGTGCAGAAGATCATCGGCTACTTCAACGTTATCTGGGACGATGCCGAGGAGCTGGAAAAGCTTGCTTGGGAATCGCATCCACGCATTGTGGTCGATACGGCCGGTCTCAGCCCGGAAGCAACGCGGCTCGCGAACCTTCTCGCCGACAGGATCGGAAGCCTCGACAAGGCGACGATCGATTCGCTCATAGAAATCATCCGCTCTGCTGGTCCGTCCGTGTCGGAATAGGTCACGGTCGTTCGTCCTCGCCGTATTCTGGCAATTCGAGGGAATTGAAATGAGCGAACGTTCGATGACCATGACCGGCTGGGTGTTGACCGGCCTCTATGCGCTTTTCATGCTGGGCGCGTCGGTGACACCGAAGCTGGCCGGCATGGCGGTGGCCGACGAAACCATGGCGCAGCTTGGTTGGCCTGCGGGTTATGTGATGATGATCGGTGTGATCGAACTCGCTTGCGTGCTGCTTTATCTCTATCCGCGTACCAGTGTTTTCGGCGCGGTGCTGACCATGGGCTTGCTCGGTGGGGCGATGGCGACGCAGATCCGCGCCGGCAGCCCGTTGTTCAGCCACATATTGTTTTCGATCTATCTCGGCCTGTTCATGTGGGGCGGCCTTTGGTTGCGCGACCCGGCACTGCGCGCCATCTTCCCGTGGCGGCGCGGCTGATCAGAACAGCGCCTGCAATTCCGGCAGCTTGTCGTTGACCAGCCAGCCGTAATAATTGACTTCGGGCATGCGCGGCTCCTTGCCTTCGGCGGCGCGGGTCTTGTTCTCGGCGCGCAGCGCGTAGGCGCGGCCTTCGGGGTCGCCGACATTGTAGAGCGTGGCGGTGATGCCGGGGTTCTGGGAAATGTCGAAGCCGGCGATCTTGCGGTAGCTGTCGATCGACATTTTCAGCGTCGCCGCGACATAGGCGATCGTCAGGTCCGGGTCCATGATCGTCTCATAGACCTTGTTCGGATCGGACGTGTCGAGTGGCGGGAAGCCGGAGACGCGGCTGACGAGATCACTCATCTGTAAGGCGGTCAGCGGATTGAGCTGACCGATGCCAAAAGTCTGGCCGGCGTAGAAGGGCTGGAAGAACACGGCACTGAAGCGGTTGTTCGGGAAGGACTGGCTGCCGACCGTCTTGCCGCGGAACTCGCTGTTCCAGACACGCTCGCGGCAGGTCCACAGCGCATAGCTGCCGCTCTGGTCGGCGCAGACCTGGAACTGCGGCCGCTGGATGAAATCCGTCACGTCCTCGCCGTCATAGGCGAAATGCAGCTTGCTGGAGAGGTAGGAGACCGCCTTGACGTAGTAGGTCTGGAGCCGGTCGTAGGCGTCGACATTGTAGGTGTGCTCGCCGACGATGGCGCCAACGATATGCATCGGATCGATGCCGTAGGCGGCGGCCTGCTGCTTGATCTTGGCGCGCAGTTTCGCGTCGTTCTTCAGCAGGCCGTAGACCTTTCGATATTTGCGCTCAAAGGTCGTGCCACTCGATTTGGTGCGCTTGGTGGAAGCGCCCGGAATAGGCGGCTGTTCGGCCTGGCTGTTGCCGGGCGGGACGACGGTCTGGGCAGAGGCATGGCCGGGAGCAAGGACGGCGACTGCCATCATCGCCGTAAAGGCCGCAGCCAAAAATACCTTTGCTTTCATTGACCAACTCCCCGCCCGAGGTTTTAGCTGCTTACAGAATAAACCGCGACAAATCTGTGTTTTTCGACAGATCGCCGACGTGTTTCTGCACATAGGCCGCGTCGATCGTCACCTTTGTGCCGTTCTGGTCGGGCGCCGTATAGGAGATTTCATCCAGAACCCGCTCCATCACCGTCTGCAGCCGGCGCGCTCCGATGTTCTCGACGCTGGCGTTGAGATCGACAGCGATGCCGGCGAGGGAGTCGATGGCATCCTCGGTGAAGTCGAGTTCGACGCCTTCGGTCTTCATCAGCGCGATATACTGCTTGATCAGGCTGGCTTCCGTCTCGGTCAGGATGCGGACGAAGTCGTCCTTCTCCAGCGCACGAAGCTCGACTCGGATCGGCAGGCGGCCCTGCAATTCCGGCAGCAGGTCCGACGGCTTGGAGACGTGGAAGGCGCCCGAGGCGATGAACAATATGTGGTCGGTCTTGATCGGTCCGTATTTCGTCGCGACAGTCGTGCCCTCGACCAGCGGCAGCAGGTCGCGCTGCACGCCCTCGCGCGACGGTCCGCCCGAAAGGCCATCCTGGCGCGCCGCCACCTTGTCGATCTCGTCGAGGAAGACAATGCCGTCATTCTCCGCCGATTCCAGAGCGCGTCGCACCACCTCGTCCTGGTCGAGCAGCTTGTCGGACTCGTCGTTGATCAGCAGGTCGTAGGATTCCTTGACGGTGGTCTTGCGCGTCTTGGTGCGTTTGCCGCCCATCGCCTTCGACAGCATGTCGTTGATGTTCATCACGCCGATATTGGCGCCGGGCATGCCGGGGATCTCGAAGCTCGGCATACCGCCGCTGCCGGTGTCGGACACCTCGACCTCGATCTCCTTGTCATCCATCTCGCCATCGCGCAGCTTCTTGCGGAAACTATCGCGGGTTGCCGGCGAAGCCGTCTTGCCGACGAGGGCTTCCAGCACGCGTTCCTCGGCGTTGATGTGGGCGCGTGCCTTGACGTCCTCGCGCATCTTGTCGCGCGTCAGCCCGATGGCCGTCTCGACCAGGTCGCGCACGATCTGCTCGACATCGCGGCCGACATAGCCGACTTCGGTGAATTTGGTCGCCTCGACCTTGATGAAGGGCGCGCCGGCCAGCTTGGCGAGGCGGCGGGAAATCTCGGTCTTGCCGACGCCGGTTGGGCCGATCATCAGAATGTTCTTCGGCATCACCTCTTCGCGCATCTGGCCTTCCAGTTGCTGGCGCCGCCAGCGGTTGCGCAGCGCGATTGCCACAGCGCGCTTGGCGTCCTTCTGGCCGATGATGTAGCGGTCAAGTTCGGAGACGATTTCGCGGGGGGAGAAGGTGGTCATTACGGGTACTCGATTTCCTTCGATCTAATATCTTGGTGTCAGGTATGAATGGGAAAGCGCCGCGCCAAGCCATCCGGCAGGAAGCTGAGCAACGTATGGCGCAATGCATGCCAGCCGGCGCTGAGCATCAGCACCAGAGCACCGAGCGCCAGCATGGTAAGCGGAACGACGCTGTCTACCAGCCCTGCTCCGCCGGCGAGCGTGCCAAAGGCGATACCGGCATAAGTCAGCCCAGACACCAGAATGGCACGACGGTCGACCAGCACGGCGACAATGCTTAATAGGGCGAAAACGGCGAGGATGCTCCAAGCGGACGCCTCGTTCGGCCCGTTGCCGGAGTCCAGTACAAAACCGTTGATCAGTGGATGCACAATCAAGGGAGCGGCCAGCATATGTAACCAAAAGGCAATGTCGATGCGCCGGGTCTCGCGCCTCGGATCGCTTAGGTCGAAACGCATCGCCAGGGCGAAGACCGCCAAACCACAGACGAACAGGACCGCCGTAAGGCCAGTTTCCGAGAAATCTGGCGCTATCAGGATCAGGATGCCGACGACTGCAGCAACCAGGGCCGCGACACCAGCTGCGATGGTAATCGGTACGCGGAATCGCCAATAGTGTGCTACCGCTGCCAGTGCTGTCGCTAGGCCGGCACCAATCGTGGCCATCGAATACCTTTCCAGGCTCCAGGCCATCAGGTCTGGGTCAGGCCCGAAAAGGAACTCGGCAGCATAAAAGACCATGCTCGCGTAAACCAACAGCAGCACGATGCTGGGCAGCGCCATGCGCCTAACACGGGTAAAATATTCAGCCAGCAGCCAGCTCGCAGCGGCAACCAAAGTGGCGCCGCCCATGCCGAGACGCTCGATAGTGAAATAGCCCAGCGCCCCAAGAAACAGGCCGAGTCCGATGGTGACAAAGATATCGCCGAAACCGCTGATGAAGCGAAATTGCTCGTCGTCGCGAGATGCGGGGGCTGCCTGCACTGTCCGCTCGCCTTCCAGGTCGAACAGGGCTTGCGCTTGTTCGGCCGAGAGCACGCCGGTCCCGACGGCTGCGAGCAGCGTGTCTGCGGATATAGAGGATGTCTCCAACGGCGAAGGAAAGCTGCGCACTAGGTTACGTCCCTCCCGATTGCCACTGCTTGATCCCTTCCACCGGGTACAGCAGCATGATGATGTTGAGGGTAAGGTTGTCTCGGATGATGTAGCCGACGACCAGTTCGAACAGGACGGCCAGTGCTATCGTCATCCATATAGGGAGCCGGGCGGCCAACGCAAAACCGAGCACCATCCACAGCGTGTCGAACACGGAATTGATGACGCTGTCGCCGAAATAGTCGAGCGAGATCGTGGCTTCGCGGTAGCGGTTGATGATGAAGTCGGAGTTTTCGAGGATCTCCCAGCCGGCTTCGATGATCACTGCGCCGACGAGGCGCAAGCCGACATTGACGCGCGGCATCACCAGCCGGAACAGGCCGTAGAACAGGAAGCCATGGATGATGTGCGAGAAGGTATACCAGTCCGATAGATGCTGGCTGTTCTCGCTGCTCTGCACGATGCCGTGCCAGAGTTTCACCGTTCCGCATTTGCAGATGAGCGGCTGGCCCATCAGGTAGAGCGTGATGCCTTGCGCGGCGATCAGCCCGGCCGCGATCAGCAGCCCCGCCAGGAAGACGCGCCTGTGCGCCGCAATCTGCGGATCGGCCGCCGGAGCCATCGTCATTCCGACAATTCCTCGTTGTCGCGCGCCATCAAAAGCACGTCACCATAGATCGAGCTGCGCTCGTCGACCCGCGCGAAGCCGGCCTTCTCGTAGGCACGGATCGCGCGGGCGTTGGTGGGGTGCGGATCGATGACAACGCGCGGCGTGCCTTCGGCGAAGAGTTCGTCGATGAACTGGCTGAGCAGCGCCGAGCCGTGGCCGACGCCGACCAGCTCCGCCACGCCGATCGACAGGTCGAGGCCAAGCGTGCCGAACGGCTGGTCGTTGTACGGATGATCGTCCTCCAGATGCGGATCGTATGTCTGGAGATAGCCGATTGGCTTGCCGTCGAGCTCGACGATCAGCGGCTCGACCGAGACCGAGTCCATATGCTCGCGGATTCCTGCAAGCTCCTCATCTGGGTCGTCCCACCATTCCGCCACATGTGGTTCGCGCAGCCAGCGGCCGAGCAGGGGAAAATCCTTCTCGGTCACCGGCCGAAAGCCGTAGCGGGGTTTCGCCTCACGCGGCATCGAGCGTTTCGACGACAAAATTGTTGTTGGTGTAAACGCAGATGTCAGACGCGATCTGCATCGCCTTGCGGGCGATCTCTTCAGCGTCCTTGTCGGTGTCCATCAGCGCGCGGGCGGCGGCGAGCGCATAATTGCCGCCGGAGCCGATCGCCATCACGCCATGCTCCGGCTCCAGCACGTCGCCGGTACCTGTGAGCGCCAGCGACACATTCTTGTCGGCCACCAGCATCATCGCTTCAAGGCGGCGCAGATAGCGATCGGTGCGCCAGTCCTTGGCGAGCTCGACGCAAGCGCGGGTAAGCTGGTCGGGGTATTGCTCGAGCTTGGCCTCCAGCCGCTCCAGCAGGGTGAAGGCGTCGGCGGTCGCCCCGGCGAAACCGGCGATGACGCTGCCGCCCTTGCCGATGCGGCGGACCTTTTTGGCGTTGCCCTTCATGATCGTCTGGCCGAGGCTCACCTGGCCGTCACCAGCGATCACGACTTTTCCCCCCTTGCGCACCGTCACGATGGTGGTGGCGTGCATGGTCAGTTCATTCGACATCGATTGCTCCGATTGCGCGCGGTCCCAGAAGCGGCGATCCGCGCGATACGAGGGTATGAAGGGCCATATGTATGCAGGCGCAAATGGAATGCAAATTGCGGTCGAGAAGGAATGGGCGCCCGGGGACAGTTTACTTTTGTCCCCTCGCGCCAACCCATCCAAGGCTGAGCCTTTCCGGGGATAAAAGTAAACTGTCCCCTGCATGTCGTGTCAGAACCTGGCATCGCGAAGCTTTTTCTCGGCTTCGAGGATCGCTCCCCAGGACGGCCCGCGCTTCGCCCAGAAGTCGCTTGCGTACTTGATCATGAGCGCGGCCTCGCGGACCATCGGCTCGGTGATGCCGCCAAGGCAGATGCCGTCGCCGTGCTTGTCCAGCTTGAAGCTGCATCGATGCGTCTGCTTGCACTCCTTGCGCCGGCAGCGTGCCGGCGAGCCGCCCGCGGTGGCGGCCAGGCGTAGCGCATCCGCCATCGCATCGCGCATGGAAGGCGGCAGCGTGTCCCAGGTCCAGGGCAGGCGCTCGTACTTTGGACGGTCATTTTCGCTATCGTCGTGCATGGTAAATCCTTTCCTGTTCGGGACGTGTTTGATCGTTGCCACGCCCTGCTTTCGCGTCTGGCCATTGATGGAAGGTGGGAAGCGGGGCGCGAGGCCGAGCCTCTCAAAGTTAGATACGTGGCGCGAACCTTGCGCCCCGCCGGCGTGCTTGCCCGATCGCTGATACCGCCCCGGCTCAATCCGAGGCTTGTCGTCGCGGTCTGGGGCCCGGGTCTGAAGGCTCTTGCCAAGCCGCGCACCGTTACGCGGCCACCCCGGCGCCGATGCTCTCCCCTGATACCCGGTGCGCACCAGGTTTCCCGCGAGAGCGATCACGAGGATTATGAGGCAGGATCAGCCGGCGGGGATGAAATCCGGCAAAAACCCGGAAAAAACTTTTACCCCGGAGCCGGCCTGTCGGGGTAAGTGACGGAGACCGTTCACTTTTCCTGCCGGCGAAAGCCCCCGAAGCATCTCTGCCTTTTTGAAAAAATTCCATAAGTTGTCCCCCTGCGCCGTACCTGTGATATGGGCGGCTTTGATTCCCCCGGACCATGCTGTTACAAGGCTCGCGTTTTTGCCAAACACGGGACTTTCCATGGCCGCCCGCACCGCCGAAATAAGCCGTTCGACCAAGGAGACGCGTATCGCCGTGTCGATCGATGTCGATGGGACGGGCAAGGGTGAGATCGCCACCGGTGTCGGTTTCTTCGACCACATGCTGGACCAGCTCTGCCGCCATTCGCTGATCGATATGAAGGTGCGCGCCGAGGGCGACCTGCACATCGACGATCATCATACGGTCGAAGACACCGGCATCGCGCTCGGCCAGGCGCTGTCGAAGGCTCTGGGCGAGCGGCGTGGCATCATGCGTTATGCGTCGCTCGACCTCGCCATGGACGAGACTCTTACGCGCGCCGCCGTCGATGTCTCCGGCCGGCCGTATCTGGTCTGGGCCGTGCCGTTCTCGTCGCCGAAGATCGGTACTTTCGATACCGAACTGGTGCGCGAATTCTTTCATGCATTCGCCCAGAACGCCGGCATCACGCTGCATGTCACCAATCTCTACGGCGCCAACAACCACCATATTGCCGAGACCTGCTTCAAATCGGTGGCGCGCGTGTTGCGGGCGGCGCTGGAGCGCGACCCGCGCCAGCCGGACGCGGTGCCGTCCACCAAGGGCAGCCTGAAGGGGTAGAGGATGGCGCGCTTCGTCGTCATGGAACCGGAGACAGCGCTCGGGACCGACGCGGTCAGCCAGGCGCGGATCGTGCGCGACGGCTTTTCCTTGCTTGGATTTGTCTTTCCTCCGCTATGGCTGCTCTGGCACGGCCTCGTGATCGAGGCGGTGCTAACTTTCGCCGCTATGTTTGGCGTCGGGGCGATCGGCGAAGCGCTAGGCCTCGGCTTGGCGGGGTCGTTGCTGTCGCTGCTGCTTTCCTTCTATGTCGGCCTGGAGGGTTCGGCCTTGTGGCTCGCCGCGCTGCGCCGGCGCGGCTGGCGGGAGTGGGGCGTGCTCGATGCCGACAGTGTCGCGGACGCCGAGACCCGCTATGCGGCGGTCGTGCTTGGCGGCGATGAAATAGAGGACGACAAGGCCGTCCTTTCAGCCGCCGACGCACCATGGGCGGCGAGGCGGCAGCGTTTGTCCGCCGGCCCGGCGCTCGGCCTGTTCAATTATCCGGGACGAAGCTGATGCGCGTCGCCATCATCGACTACGGGTCGGGCAATTTGCGCTCGGCGACCAAGGCTTTCGAGCGTGCCGCGCGCGAGGCCGGCGTTGCCGCCGAGATCGACCTGACCGCCGATGCCGAACGGGTCCGCACCGCCGACCGTATCGTATTGCCGGGCGTCGGCGCCTATGCCGACTGCGCCGCCGGTTTGCGGGCGGTCGACGGAATGTGGGAGGCGGTAGAGGAGGTGGCGATTGCCAGGGCAAGACCGTTTCTCGGCATCTGCGTCGGCATGCAATTGATGTCCAAGCGCGGCCTGGAGAAGACGGTCACCCAAGGCTTCGGCTGGGTCGCGGGAGACGTCAAGGAGATCGAACCGGCTGACCCGTCGCTGAAGATTCCGCAGATCGGCTGGAATACGATTCACGTGAAACATTCGCATCCGCTGTTCGACGGAATCCGGACCGGCGACCACGGCCTGCACGCCTATTTCGTGCATTCCTACCATCTTGAATCTCTGCGTGAAGATGAGGTTCTGGCCGTAACCGACTATGGCGGGCCGGTGACCGCAGCCGTCGGCCGCGAAAATTTTGCCGGCACGCAGTTCCATCCGGAAAAGAGCCAGGCGCTCGGCCTGGCCCTTATCGCCAATTTTTTGAGGTGGAGACCATGAAGAAAGGCTATTGGATGGCCATGGTTTCGGTTCTCGACGAGGAGAACTATCCGCAATACATCGCCGCCAACAAGGCCGCGTTCGACAAATACGGCGCGAAGTTTCTGGTGCGCGGCGGGCAGGCGTCGAGCCCGGAAGGTTTCGCCGCCAACCGCCATGTCATCATCGAGTTCGATTCCTACGAGACGGCGCTCGCCTGCTACCACTCGCCCGAATACCAGGCGGCGCTGAAACTGCGCCGCGCCTTTTCGGCCTCGCATTTCGCCATCGTCGAAGGCGCGTGACAAAATGATCCTTTTCCCGGCCATCGACCTGAAGGGCGGCCAGTGCGTGCGCCTGAAGCTCGGTGACATGAACCAGGCCACCGTCTACAATCCCGATCCGGCGGCACAGGCTAAAGCCTTCGAGGATCAGGGATTCGAATGGCTGCACGTCGTCGACCTCGATGGCGCCTTTGCCGGCGAAAGCCGCAACGGCGCGGCGGTCGAGGCGATCCTCAAGGCGACCAGAAACCCGGTGCAACTCGGCGGTGGTATTCGCACGCACGCCCACATCGATGCCTGGCTGGCCAAGGGCCTGGCCCGCGTCATCCTCGGCACGGTCGCGGTGCGCGACCCCGCGCTGGTCAAGGAAGCCTGCCGGCTGCATCCCGGAAAAATCGCGGTCGGCATCGACGCCAAGGGCGGCAAGGTGGCGGTCGAGGGCTGGGCGGAAGCCTCGTCGCTCGGCGTCGTCGAGCTGGCGAAGAAATTCGAAGGCGCCGGCGTGGCGGCCATCATCTATACGGACATCGACCGCGACGGCGTGCTGGCCGGCATCAATTGGGATGCGACCATCGCGCTCGCGGAAGCGGTGTCCATCCCGGTGATTGCCTCGGGCGGCCTGGCCTCGCTGGCGGATATCAGGCGCATGACCATGCCCGACGCGCAGAAACTCGAAGGCGCGATTTCCGGCCGCGCGCTGTATGATGGCCGCATCGATCCGGCCGAAGCCCTGTCCCTGCTCAGGGCAGCTTAATTCGTCACGACGATTTCGGAGATCGCGATGAAACTATCGATCATCCTCGCGCCCTATGACAGCGGTCAATACCATGGCGGTTTCGGCCAGGGTCCGGAAGCGCTGATCAGCGGCGGCATCGTCGAGGCGCTGACCTTCAATGGCCACGACGTCGTCGTCGAGGATATCGGGGAGGTCGGCGAAACGCCGCGGCGCGAGATTGCGACCGGGTTCGCGGTGTGCAAGGCGGTCGCCGCGAAGGTCGACGCCAGCGTTTCCGAAGGAAGGTTCCCGATCGTGCTCGCCGGCAATTGCCTGTCGGCGCTCGGCGCCGTTGCCGGCGAGGCGGCGGATTCGGTCGTCTGGGTGGATCAGCACGGCGACCTCAACACGCCGGAAACCTCGATCCACGGTTTCCTCGATGGCATGGCACTCGGCACGATGCTCGGCCTGTGCTGGAAGCCGATGGCCGCAAGCATTTCGGGCTTTCGCGCCATCGACCCGTCGCGCTGCATGCTGGTCGACGCGCGCGACCTCGACCCCGACGAAAAGCGGCTGCTGGAAAGCCTGCCGATCGTCAGGGCCGCCGTCCGCGATGCGCCGGGCGAAGTTGCAAAACTCAAGGCGGCGGGCGTGGCCCGCACCCATTTGCATCTCGATCTCGACGTCCACGATCCGCGCACGCTGCGGGTCAACCGTTACACGGCGCCGGGAGGCCCGAACCCCGATGAACTCAGGCAGATGGCCTGTGGCATCGCGCGGTCCATTCCGGTCGTTGGCGTGACGCTGACCGCCTACGATCCGGCGTTCGACGCCGAGGCGGAGGTTCCGCCAGTCGTCGGCCGGCTGCTGATCGATTTTCTGGCGGCGCTGGAGCGGATTTGATAGATTGACGTCATGAACATCCAGTCGAGACATCCAACCACGGCGGACGAGTTCCTGCGCTGGAATGAGGGGCGTGAGGGCAAGCGCGAGTTCGTGCAGGGGAGGGTTGTCGAGATGATGATCAATGTCACGAGGCGCCATTGGCAACTGGCTTCCCGCCTGATGTTGCAACTCGCATCCCAGCTTGGGGTCGAGCAATACAACGTGGGTTCGGCCGAGTTCGGGGTCCGCGCCGGGGAGGGCGTCCGTTTTCCCGACGTTATGGTCGAGGCGTTTTCGGGAGACGGGAAAGCGCTCGCAACGAATTCGCCATTGCTTCTGGCCGAAGTGCTTTCACCATCCACAATGGCTGACGATTTCGGGCAGAAGGCGCGGGACTATCGGGCTCTGGAGACGTTGCAGCACTATTTGACTTTGTCGCAGGACGAAGTCCGCGTCTGGCTCTGGTCCCGCGATGACCGCAGGCAATGGATAGGCCCCGAGATTATCGAGAGCGGCCAGATCGCGCTACGTATCGACGCTAGGCACATTCTCATTGACGTCGATGGCCTGTATCGCGGAGTTGTCGGCAATTGAGATCGGCTTAGGATGGCATGCATCAGATGGCCGACCGAAATTGATCGCTGATGATATTTTCACGATCTGGACGAACACGATGAACATCCAGTCGAGACATCCAACCACGGCGGACGAGTTCCTGCGCTGGAATGAGGGGCGCGAAGGCAAGCGGGAATTTGTCCGGGGGAGGGTGATCGAGATGATGGTCGGCGTTTCTGAAAGCCACTGGTGGATTGTTTCCCGGCTTCAACTGATCATAGCTCGCCAGATTGGTTTGAAAGATTTCATCGTCGGTGCGTCGGATTTCGGCGCGAGAACGCCGGACGGCATCCGATATCCTGATCTGCTTGTTGTTCGCCCCTCTGGACAACCGCGAAATCTGGCCGCCAAGGAACCGCTATTCATCGCGGAAGTTCTTTCGCCATCTTCACTGGCACGTGATCTGGTCGAGAAGCAGGAAGATTACAGAAGTCTGCCCTCGCTTCGTGAGTATCTCGTTCTTTCTCAGGAAGAGGCCAGAGTATGGTTGTGGTCGCGCGATCAGGACCAGTGGACTGGCCCGAGGGAGGTTTCCGGCATGGAGGAGACGGTCGAACTGCCAGGCCTTGAAGTCACCATAGAACTCTCCGAACTCTATGAAGGCATAGGCCGCTAACCAACCATGACCCTCAAATCCCGTGTCATTCCCTGCCTCGACGTCAAGGACGGCCGCGTCGTCAAGGGCGTCAATTTTGTCGACCTGATCGACGCCGGAGACCCGGTCGAGGCGGCGCGCGCTTATGATGCGGCCGGGGCCGATGAACTCTGCTTCCTCGACATCACCGCTTCGTCCGACAATCGCGAGACGATCTTCGATGTCGTGGCCCGTACCGCGGAGCAGTGTTTCATGCCGCTGACCGTCGGTGGCGGAGTGCGACAGGTTGCCGACATACGAAGACTGCTGCTCGCCGGCGCCGACAAGGTGTCGATCAACACGGCGGCCGTGAACAATCCGGACTTTGTCGCCGATGCCGCCGACAAGTTCGGCAACCAGTGCATCGTCGTGGCCATCGATGCAAAGAAGGTGTCCAGTGCCGGGGAAACCGATCGTTGGGAGATTTTCACCCATGGTGGCCGCAAGCCGACGGGCATCGACGCTGTGGCGTTCGCCCGGAAAGTGGTCGATCTCGGCGCCGGCGAAATCCTGCTGACCTCGATGGACCGTGACGGCACCAAGGCCGGCTACGACATCGCGCTGACACGCGCGGTCGCCGACGCGGTGCGCGTGCCGGTCATCGCCTCGGGCGGCGTCGGTACGCTTGACCATCTGGTCGAGGGCATCCGCGACGGCCACGCGACGGCGGTGCTAGCGGCATCCATTTTCCATTTCGGCACCTATTCGATCTCGCAAGCCAAGGCGCATATGGCGGCGGCAGGGCTCGCCATGCGACTCGACTTCGCACCGCAACACGCTTAAACGGCGGCCAATGACCGCATTTTCCCTTTCCGATCTGGAAAAGATCGTCGCTGAGCGCGCGAAGTCGGGCGATGCGTCCTCGTCCTGGACGGCCAAGCTGTTTGCCGCCGGCATGGATCGGGCCGCCAAGAAAATGGGGGAGGAGGCGGTCGAGACCGTGATCGCGGCGGTGCGGGGCGAGCCGGCCGAGCTCGTCGCCGAAAGTGCCGATCTCCTCTACCATTTGATGGTCGTGCTGGCAGTTGCCGGCGTGCCGCTGGCCGATGTGCTGGCCGAACTGGAGCGCAGGACCGGGCAATCCGGACTCGCGGAAAAGGCGTCGCGTGCCGGCTGACGCATCGGTATCGAGAGGACAGATGGATCAGTTCGCCCCGACCGAGAAATATTCCCCGTACCGTTTCTTCACCGCCGAGCGCTGGGCCGAGTTTCGAGCCGACACGCCTCTGACGCTGTCAGCCGAGGAGGTAGAGCGCCTGCGCTCGCTGCAGGACCGCGTCGATCTCGATGAAGTGCGCCGCATCTATCTCTCGCTGTCGCGACTGCTCTCAGCGCATGTCGAGACCAGCCAGGCGCTGTTTCGCCAACGCAAGCTCTTTTTCAATGCCGCCAACGCCCGCAAGACGCCCTTCATCATCGGCATGGCGGGTTCGGTCGCCGTCGGCAAGTCGACGACCGCACGACTGCTCAAGGAACTGATGCGCCGCTGGCCGTCCAGCCCGAAGGTCGATCTCATTACCACGGACGGGTTCCTTCTGCCCAACGAGGCCTTGCGTCGCCAGGGGCTGATGGAGCGCAAGGGCTTTCCGGAAAGCTACGACGTTGGCGCGCTGCTGCGTTTCCTTTCGGCGATCAAGTCGGGCGAGGCCGACGTGCGTGCGCCCCTCTATTCGCACCTGACTTATGACGTTGTCCCAGGCGAATTCGTCACCATCGACCGGCCGGACATATTGATCTTCGAAGGGCTCAACGTTCTGCAGCCGCGCGATCTGCCGAAGGACGGCAAATACGTGCCGTTCCTGTCGGATTTCTTCGACTTCTCGATCTTCATCGATGCCGACGAAGACCTGATCCACCAATGGTACATTTCACGGTTCATGCGGCTGCGCGAGACGGCGTTCCGCAATCCCGACTCCTTCTTCCACCGCTATTCGCAACTGTCCGAGGATGCGGCGCGCGCCATCGGCGAGGGTCTCTGGCAAAACATCAATCTGAAAAACCTGCGCGAGAACATCCTGCCGACCCGCCCGCGCGCCGACCTGATCCTGCGCAAGGGTGAGGACCATTTCGTCGAGGAAGTGGCGCTCAGGAAGTTGTAAGTGCCGACGCTATAATGGGACGGCTCGGTAGTCTCCTGGCCACCGTTGTTCCGGTATCAGGCAGCCATTTCTTCAAGGCTAAGAAGATCAGTCCTGCGGCCGCTGCCGCCACATATCCGTCGATTGCGTAGTGCCAGGCGAGATAAACCGAACTCAGCTCCACGAAGGCGACGTACACAAAGGCGAGCACGCCGAATTTACGGCTGAACGCGTACAGGAAAAACGCATTGAGGCTGATCAACCCGACATGGACGCTGGGGAATGCGGATATTCCGGTGGCCAAACCTGCCGTGCCGTTGATGTAAGTGTGCCACAGATATTTCTGATAGCTGACGGAGTTGCCGGATATTTCGCCTCCCTGCGCCAGAAACTGGAGTTGTTCGGCAAATCGTTGGCTATCGCCGGTGACCAGGCCGTAGAAAGCGGGTCCGGCTGAAAGAAACAGGCCGGCTAGCACATTGCCGACGATGATCCACACAAGCATGAAGGCGAACAGGTAGCGGGTTCTCAGCTTCCGGGCGAGCGGCGATGTTGCCGCAAAGAACAACGCCCCGTAGCAGATCGTCGCCCAACCCAGATGGTAGTTCCATTCCACCAGGCGCCGGACGGAGTCGGTCCCCCATGCGACCTGGATCAGCCGCCACGGATCGACGCCGCCATGCAATGCGGCGTCGATGTCGGCGTGCAGGGGATCATAGGGAAATCCGTCATGAAGCAGAGGCAGGACGTTCTTGATCGAGGTGAATGTCCCGAAGAAGACCGTCATGGCCTGCATGAGAACAAGGCCTGAGACGAGGTACGCAAGGCGCTGCGGAGAAAGCATTCGACTGAATGCCAGGTTGCGGTGCCGGCCATACCGAAGAAAACACCAGCAAAGATCGAAAACAAGCACGATGGCCGGCATGACGAGGCCGTACATGAACAGGCCGCTGCCGACATAAATCCCATAGGCGGCGCGCCCGCTCGCCTGGAACATGTTGAGCAGCAAGATCCCGGCCAGCGCATAGATCGCGATGAAAAGGTAGATTCCAGCGTCGGCGCGTATCTGCGCCGCAGTTTCGCGAAGAAAGATTTCGAACTTGCCGTCCGACGCCATCGAAGCCGCCTTGATACCGCAGGCGCATACCTTGCGCCTGGGCAAATGCTCGACCCAAAAACCCGAGCGCAGACTGCCGTAGACAAAATAACTGTAGATTCCGTTACGGCGCAGGCCCAGTTCACTCGTCGCGAGACGAGATTGATGCGTCCGCTTTCCGGCAGCAGGGTTCGGCTTTCCGGATAGGTCCGGCCGGTCGTGGAAACACTGCCGGCCAGCGCCGCGAAACGATCGCGCGTTAGGCCGAGGATCATTTTGTCGAGGAAATGGCGCTCAGGAAGCTCTTATGGGAAGTCTGTCGGGGAGCAGGCGGCGCATCAGCAGATACAACGCGATCACCACGACGATCGCGGCATAACCGTCTATCGCATAGTGCCAGGCGAGATAAACCGAACTCGCGGTGACGAAAGCGACATAACAGAAGACCAGCGTACCCCAGCGGCGACTTCTTTCCCACACGAACAGCGCGTTCAACGTTATCAGCCCGACATGCACGCTGGGGAAGGCGGCGATTCCCGAGCCGAATCCGGGCTGCCCGGAGCTGTGCAGCAGCCACAGATAGTTCTGATAGGAGGCGGCAGAGTTTGGCGAGGCAGCACTTCGGGCGAGAAAGGCGATCTGCTCGGCAAAGCGCCCCGTGTCGCCGGTCACGCTGCCGTAAAAGGCCGGGCCGGCTGACAGGAACAGGCCGGCCAGCACGTTGCCGAGCACGATCCAGACCGCGATGAAGGTGACGAGGTAGCGAGCCCGGATCGCGTCGGTCTTCGGTGATGTGAGCACGAAGAACAGCGCGCCGAAGCAGATGACGAACCACAGGACGTTGTAGTTGAATTCGATCACGGTGCGGGCAAAGTCGCTGCCGGCGACAGCCTGGAGAAGGCGCCAGGGATCGATGCCGAAATGCAGGGCGGCGTCGATGTCGGCTTGTGCGCGGTCGTAGGGAAAGGAGCCCTGCCAGACGAAGACTGCGTTCTTCACCGAGGTGATGGTTCCCTGGAAGAACACCATGGCCATGACCAGAACCAGGCCTGCCGCGAAATGGCCGAGCCTGTGCGGCGAGAAGGCGCGGCGGAGCGCCAACCCTCGCCGGCGGTCGAAGCGGTGGAGCACCAGCCCCAACTCGATGAGAAGCGACACCGCCGGAAGCGTGAAGCCGAAGAGCAGCAGCCAGCGCAGGAAATAGGGTTCGTAGGCTGCCCGGTCCGTCGCCCCGACGAGACGGAGGAACAGCAGGCCAAGGACCGTGTAAAGCGCTATGATAGCGTAAAGCCACCGGTCGGCGCTCATGCGTGCGGCCGTCTCCGTCACAAAGCGGGGAACGCCGCGCGACGGAGCCGCAGTGTCGATGCCGGAGGCGAGGCTCATGCCGAGCCCATAGCCCGAAAAGCTGTAGACTGGGTTAAGAGGGCGACGTCACCCGCCGCAGCGTCAGATTGATCCGTCCGCCCTTCGGCAGCAGCACGGAGGTCGCGGGATAGATCCGGTCGACGCCGTGGAAACACAGTCGGCCCGCTCCGCCCAGCACGACGACGTCGCCGCTTTCGAGCCGGAAGGAAACAGTCGGTCCATCGCGAAAAGTCTGGCCGACGCGGAACAGGCAGGCGTCGCCGAGCGATATGGAGACGACCGGGGCTTGGAGATCGGCCTCGTCGCGATCCTGGTGCAGGCCCATCCTCGCCATTTCCGAATAGAAATTGACCAGGCAGGCTTCCGGCGGATGCGGATAGCCCGACACTTCGCGCCACAGTGAAAGCAGCAGGTCGGGGATCGGTGGCCAGGGCTCGCCGTTCACCGGATGGGTGGATTGATAGCGGTAGCCGCGCTCCTTGTCGGTGACCCAGCCGAGCGAACCGCAATTGGTCATGCGTACGCTCATCTCCTTGCCGCTCTTCGGCATGGCCGGCGTGTACAAAGGTGCGGCGCGCACCACATTGCGGATCGCTTCGACGATCTCTTTCTGCGCCGCGTGGCTGAGATAGCCCGGCATATGCCGGACGCCTTTCGGCAGCACGAGCATGGTTAATTCCCGTTACGGACGTCGCCTCGAAATATGCGGTTTGCAAACGACATCATGCAAATGACAACGGCCGCGCTCTTCGCACGGCCGTCAATCGTAGCAGACCCGCATTTGGAAACGACCCGAAACCTGCTTCGGGAGGGAACGGCCTTCTGCCGGATCAGGCCGTCTCGATGTCTGGAATGCGCAGCACCTGGCCGGGATAGATTTTGTCCGGATGCGTCAGCATCGGCTTGTTGGCCTCGAAGATCACGGTGTTCCTGGCACCCTTGCCCTTGCCATACTTCGCCTCGGCGATCTTCCAGAGATTGTCGCCCTTCTTGACGGTGTAGAAGACCGGCGCCTTGGCCGGTGTCGAAGCCCTCACTAGATCGGTCAGGTCCGTGGTTTCGAGCTTCAGGCCCGATTCGGGTGCCACGACCTTCAGCTCTTCCGCCTCGACCGAGGAAACGCCCAGCGTGTTGCCGACGGCGATGACGGCCTTCTCGAAGATCGACTGGTCCTTGACCACGCCCTTCAGCACGACCGTGTCACCCTTGACCGAGACGTCGACCTTTTCGGTGCCGAGCTTGTGCGAATCGAGTTCCTTCTTCAGCGCCTCTGCCTTTGCCGCCGCATCGTCGTCGTCGCCGAAGCCCAGCTTCTTGCCGACACTTTTCACGAAGTCGAACATTCCCATCGTGGTGGCACTCCATGGCTATTACGTCGCGCCGACCTTTGCACCGAAAAGGCAGGATGAAAAGCGTTGCGCGCGCCGACACCCCGTGAAGCGTCCGGAGACGGTTTACCCGGTCCTCCAGAAATCTGCCCGCCGCTCAGTCGTCCCCGACCTTGCCGCGCAGTTTTTTCACGGTCGAGCGGCCGGCCTTTGACTTCAGCCGGCGTTCCACCGCGCCCTTCGACGGTTTTGTCTTCTTGCGCGGCGGCGGTGGTGGTTCGGCCGCCTTGGCGACCAGCGCGGCGAGCCGCTGGCGGGCGTCCGCGCGGTTGCGCTCCTGGGTGCGAAAACGGTCCGCCTCGATGACGATCACGCCGTCCTTGGTGGCGCGCTGGCCGGCCAAAAGAATCACCCGGTCGCGCACACGCTCCGGCAGGCCGCGCGCGTTCGCCGCGTCGAAACGCAATTGCACGGCGGTGGCCACCTTGTTGACGTTCTGTCCGCCGGGGCCGGAGGAGCGGATAAAACTCTCCTGCAGGTCGTCGGGATGGATGGCCACGCCATCGGCTATGCTGATGATCTCGTCCGGGTTCATGCGCCCAGACATGGCGCGCCTGCGCCAAAAAGAAAAGGCCCGGCGCGGCGGCCGGGCCAAATGTGTCGACGTAAGAGTGCTTATTCCGCCGCCTCACGATAACGCGGCGCCGCGTCAGCCACATGGGCGTCGACATGCGCCTCGAACTTTTCGAAATTGCCGATGAACATCCCGACCATGCGTCTCGCCTGCCGGTCGTAGGCGGCGGTGTCGGCCCAGGTCGAGCGCGGATCGAGGATCTGCGGATCGACGCCCGGCACGGCCACCGGCACGGCGAAGCCGAAATTCGGATCGGTACGGAATTCGGCCTTGTTCAGGCTGCCGTCGAGCGCGGCGGCGAGCAGGGCGCGCGTCGCCTTGATCGGCATGCGTTTTCCCGTGCCGAAGGCGCCGCCCGTCCATCCGGTGTTGACCAGCCAGCAATGGGCGCCGTGCCGGGCGATGAGCTCGCGCAGCAGATTGCCGTATTCGGAGGGATGGCGCGGCATGAAGGGGGCGCCGAAGCAAGTGGAGAACGTCGCTTCAGGCTCCTTCACGCCTTTTTCCGTGCCGGCGACCTTGGCGGTGTAGCCGGAGAGGAAGTGGTACATTGCCTGTTCCGGCGTCAGCTTTGCGATCGGCGGCATCACGCCGAAGGCGTCGGCCGTCAGCATCACGATGTTTTTGGGGTGGCCGGCGCGCCCGGTGGGGCTGGCGTTCGGGATGAAATCGAGCGGATAGGCGCAGCGCGTGTTTTCGGTCAGCGAGCCATCATCGAAGTTGGGCACGCGGTTGCCGCCCAGCACGACGTTTTCCAGTACGGTGCCGAAGCGGCTTGTGGTGGCGAAGATTTCCGGCTCGGCCTCGGCCGACAGCCTGATCGTCTTGGCGTAGCAGCCGCCCTCGAAGTTGAAGATACCGTCCGGCCCCCAGCCGTGTTCGTCATCGCCGATCAGCGTGCGCGAGGCGTCGGCCGAAAGCGTCGTCTTGCCGGTGCCGGACAGGCCGAAGAACACCGCTGCGTCGCCCGCCGGGCCTTCATTGGCAGAGCAGTGCATCGGCATGACGCCGCGCGCGGGCAGCAGGTAGTTCAATGCTGTAAACACCGACTTCTTCATCTCGCCGGCATAGGACGTGCCGCCGATCAGCACGATCATGCGCGTCAGGTCGACCGCGATCACCGTCTCGGAGCGCGTGCCGTGGCGCGCCGGATCGGCGCGGAACGACGGCAGGTCGATGATCGTCATCTTCGGCAGGAAATCCGCCAGCGCCTCTGCTTCGGGTCGGATCAAAAGGTTGCGGATGAACAGCGAGTGCCAGGCATATTCGGTGATCACCCGCGTCGGCAGCTTTTGATGCTCGTCAGCGCCGCCGACGAGATCCTGCACGAACAGGTCCTTTGCCCCGGCATGCGCCTGGAAATCGGTGAGCAGGGTTTCGAACTGCGCAGGCTGCATCGCGCCGTTGTTGTCCCACCAGACATACGGCTCCGTCGCCGCGTCCCGGACGACGAACTTGTCCTTCGGCGAACGCCCGGTGTGCTGGCCGGTATAGGCGACCAGCGCCCCATCGGCTGACAGCGTCGCCTCGCCACGGCGGATTGCCTCTTCGTAGAGGGCGGCGGCCCGCAGATTGTAATGAACGGTGCCGGTCATCTCTATGCCGAAAGTCTCGATCCCGCAGGCGGGATTGCGCATGCCTGTTTCGCCCATCTTTCCCTCGAACTGGTGGGTGTGCGCCGTCCCGGCAAATCGCCGGGATATGAGATTGCTGCCGCTCGATCCTGTCGAGCCGACGGTTCTCGAAATCAGAAAAGCATAGTCATATCAAATGATTAATCGATTTAAAGATTTTGAAATCGTTTAAATCGTTTAAAAAATCCTTGCGCCTGCCACGGCTGCACAAGCCGTGGGCACGTCGTTTGGGCAGATGCCGATGAAAGCGCCAGGGTGCCGGTAGACAGGTTTACATGACGCGGCGCAGCGCATCGATGACGATGTCGACTTCTGCGGCCGTGTTGTAGTGCGCCAAGCCGAGCCGCAGCACGCCGCCTTTTTCCGCCAATCCCAGCCGGCCGATCGCTTCAACGGCATAATTGTGGCCGCTCCAGGCAAACACGTTCTCTGCGGCAAGTGCCTCGGCCAGTGCGCGGGGCGCATGGCGCGGCGTGGTGAAGGATATGGTCGGCACGCGGCGGCCCATCGCCTCCGGCGCGGTGATGCCCTGTATGGTCACGTCGGGCAGGGCAGTCAGGCCATCGATCAGCCGTTCCGCAAGCGTCTTCTCATAGGCGAAAAGCACGTCCATTGCCGCCCGCACATCGCGCCGACGCCCGGAGAAGCCAGCATGGCGGGCGTGCTGGTCCGCCCCCATCGTTGCACCGATGCCGGCGAAATAATCGACCGCCGCGGTCACGCCGGCCAGCCCCTCATGGCTCTGCGTGCCGGTTTCGAATTTTTCCGGGCCGGTGCTGGCAGCCGGCCGCACCTTGTAGGCTTCCAGTTCCGCCAGCAGCTCGGCACGGCCCCACAAGATGCTCTGGTGCGGGCCAAAGAACTTGTAGGCGGAGCACACCAGGAAATCGCAGCCGATGTCCTGCACGTCGTTGCTGCCATGCGGCGCGTATTGGACGGAATCGACATAGACCAGCGCGCCGGCCTCCTTGGCCATCCGGCTGATCGCCTTGACATCGTTGATCGTGCCGGTGGCGTTGCTGGCGTGGTTGACGGCGACCAGCCGCGTCCTGGGACCGAGCACCGCTGCGAAATCCGCAAGGTCGAACTCGAACGTCTCGGGATTGAAATCAAGCCACTTCACCGTCAACCCGAGATCGCGCGCCAGCAGAAGCCAGGGCGATACGTTGCCGTCATGGTCCATGCGGGTCAGCACGATCTCGTCGCCGGCCGTGAACCGACGGCCGAGCGAGCGCGACATGGAAAAAGTCAGCGTCGTCATGTTCTGGCCGAACACGATTTCGTCCGGCGAGGTGGCATTGACGAAATCGGCCATCGCCGCGCGTGCGCCGTCGATGATTGCCCCGGCGCCGATAGAGCTGGCGAAGGCGCCGCCCAGATTGGCGTTGTTGCGGATCAGGCAGTCGGTCATGCGGTCGATGACGATCCGCGGCACCTGGGTGCCGCCGGGATTATCGAAATAGATTCGCGCCCGGTTGTCGTCGGTCACCGCAAGCGACGGGAATTGCGAGCGTATTTTCTCGATGTCGATGGGCATGATCGTCTCTCGTTGACCGGTCAGGCTGCGTCGCGCAGTGCGGCGGAGATCGCGGCGAGGCCGCCGCGCAACTCCGCTTCGGTCGGCCAGCCAAATCCGATGCGGAAAAAACACTTCGGCATGTCGAACCAGTGGCCGGGGCCGACATAGGTGCCGTGGCGCTCAAGCAGCCGGACATAAAAGGCGTCGAGATCGAAATCCGGGCCGACATTCAGCCGTGGAAAACCGACCACGCCGCCTTCCGGCCTGATCCAGTCGACCAGCGTCTCGCCGTCGATCCAGTCCTGCACGATGTCGCGGCGGCGGGCCATTTCAGGCATGACCGCAGCCAGGAACTGGCCTCGCTGCTCCAGCATGGAGCGCGCGATACATTCGTCGATGACGCTGCCGCAAATGCCGATCTGCTCCTTGGCGGCGAGGAAGCGTTCGTAGAGTTCGGCGTCGCGAGTGACTAGCCAGCCGATGCGGATACCGGGGATGCCAAAGGCTTTCGACAGCGACGAAACGCTAATCGCATTGCGGCTGAGCGAGGCGGCGGCGGGCAGGTGGCGACCATAGCTCAGGTCGCGATAGGTTTCGTCGACCAGCAGCCGGCAGCCATAGCTCTCCGCCAGCGCCACCAGTGCCGTCAGGTCCGCCTCGCCCATCATCGTGCCGGTCGGATTGTGCGGGCAGGTGACGCTGATCAGCTTTGTCTTCGGCTTCAGCGCCGCCTCGATCCGCTTCAGGTCGACGGCGAAACCGTCGTCGAAGGAGAGGTCGATATAGCTGATCTCGCAGCCGATCGCCTTGGGCGTCTCGATGTTGGTGGCGTAGTTGGGCCGCACCACGACGAGATGGTCGTTGGCCGAAAGCAGCGTGGTTGCGATGATGAACAGCGCTCCGGCTGCCCCGGCAGTCACCAGCACGTCGTTGGGCGAGATTCCTTCGTCCTGAGTGGCGATCAGCTTTCGAAGCTCGGGCTCTCCGCGATGCTCGCCATAGAAGAGCGTCAGGTCGGGGAGGGAAAAACCGAAATCCGAGAGCTTGCGGTCGGCGATTGAGCTTTCCGACAGATTGAAGCGGATGCGGTCATAGCCGTATTCCTCCGGCGCTTCCTTCTCGATCACCATTCTGGCGTAGTTCATGATCGTCCCCTCGCTTGCACGAAGCCCCCTAGCATATCGACTGGCTGCAAAAACCCGGATTTGATAGGTGCAGACGATTCGAGGGAGGGCAGGGATGGCTGTTGAACTCAGGAAAGTGGCGTTGCCGGATTTTGGTCCACTCGGCAGCCAGCCGCAGGTGCCGGCGTCGACCTATGAGGCGCGGGCCAAGACAGCCTACGAACGCGCCGGCTGCGACTGGCTCGCCGTCTATGCCGACCGCGAGCATTTCGGAAACATCGTCTTCCTGACCGGTTTCGAGCCGCGTTTCGAGGAAGCGTTCCTGCTGCTCGGCCCGAAGGGCGAGCGCATTCTGCTCACGGGCAACGAGTCGGAAAGTTATGCATCGCTCGCCGGCCTCCCGGGCCTGACCGTGCTGATGGCCCAGTCGCTCAGTCTGATGGGGCAGGACCGGACGCGCCATCCTCGCCTCGCCGACAGGCTGCGCGATGCGGGCCTGCGCACAGGCGACAGCGTCGGGTTGGTCGGCTGGAAGTATCTGGAGCCGCAGGAGGATGACGAGCCGCAAGGCGCCTTCTTCGTGCCGGCCGTCCATGTCCGCATGTTCGAACGCCTGGTCGGCCCGGCCGGCACGCTCCGCGACGTCACCTCGATCCTGATGCATCCCGAGACCGGCCTGCGCGCTGTCATCGATGCCGACCAGATCGCCGCCTTCGAATGGGCCTCGACCCGCGTCTCGCTGGCGCTGTGGCGCATCGTTTCCGGCGTGCGCGAAGGAGACGACGAATTTTCGGCGGCCGCACGCATGAACTATGCCGGCGATCCGCTCAACGTCCACACAATGCTGGCGTCGGCCGGCCCCGGCGAGACAGTCATCGGCCTGCGCGGCCCGATCGGCCGAAAGTTTTCACGCGGCGACGGTGTTACCTCAGCCATCGGCTACTGGGGCGCCCTTTCGTCGCGCGCCGGCCTGTTCGATACCGGCAACGAAGCCTTCCAGAAAACCGCTTCCGCCTATTTCGAGGGATTGCTGGCCTGGTACGAGACCGCCGACATCGGCGTCACAGGCGGCTCGCTGTACGAGGCGGTCGTCGGCAAGCTTGAGGAAGGCGGGCTCCGCTCCGCGCTCAATCCCGGCCATCTGACCGGCCACGAGGAATGGATGCACAGCCCGGTGCGGCTCGGCTCGGCGGAAAAACTTGCCTCCGGCATGCCGTTCCAGGTCGACGTCATCCCGGTGCCGATGCCCGCTGGCTGGACGCTCAATTGCGAGGATCCCGTCACCTTCGCCGACCAGGGTTTGCGGGACGAGCTGAAATCGCGCCATCCGGAGTGCTTTGCGCGTATAAAAGCCCGCCGCGCCTTCATGCGCGATGAACTTGGCGTGGAGGTGCGCGAAAACATCCTGCCGCTGTCCTCGACGCCGCTCTGCCTGCCGCCCTTCTGGCTGAAGCCGGACCATCTTCTCGCGCGTACTTAGGGCACCGTCCCGCCGGTTCGAACCAGGCAAACGGTGCTATTCCGGGCTGCTCACGGGATCGTGACGCTGGCGTTCAGCCACCGTTTTCCGCGATGGAGACGACAGCAAATTCAGCGGCGAAACCCAGTTGTCGCCTGATATTCGCGCAGTATTCGCGCGACCGGTGCAGACGAAACCGTTGCGCCGTCAATGCGTTGTCAGGCTAGCCGGCGCATCTTTCTGGGGTTGTGCCGCATGGCGTGCCGTGACATGGAAAGAAAGCCGTGCCACAATTTGTACTCAATTTGTCCGCCAATAGCCTCTTCTTGATGCTGGAAGGGACGCCCGCACATGAGGGAGCCGCTTGAAATGGCAACGATCGCGCTTGTCGACGACGACCGTAACATCCTGACCTCTGTGTCGATCGCACTGGAGTCGGAAGGCTACCGCGTCGAGACCTATACCGATGGAGCCTCCGCGCTCGAGGGATTTGCGGCGCGACCGCCGAACCTCGCCATCCTCGACATCAAGATGCCGCGCATGGACGGCATGGAACTGCTGCGCCGGCTGCGCCAGAAGACCGACCTGCCGGTCATCTTCCTGACCTCCAAGGACGACGAGATCGACGAGCTTTTCGGCCTCAAGATGGGCGCCGACGACTTCATCAGAAAGCCCTTCTCGCAGCGGCTGCTGGTCGAGCGCGTGCGGGCCGTGCTGCGCCGCGCCAGCGCCCGCGAGGCGGCCGCCAAGACGCCCAGCCAGCAGGCGAAATCGCTGGAGCGCGGCCAACTCGTCATGGACCAGGAGCGCCACACCTGCACCTGGAAGGGCGAGCCGGTGACGCTCACCGTCACGGAGTTCCTGATCCTGCATTCGCTTGCCCAGCGCCCCGGCGTCGTCAAGAGTCGTGACGCGCTGATGGATTCGGCCTATGATGAGCAGGTTTATGTCGACGATCGCACCATCGACAGCCACATCAAGCGGCTTCGCAAGAAGTTCAAGGCTGTCGACGACGACTTCGAGATGATCGAGACGCTCTACGGCGTGGGCTACCGCTTCCGCGAGGCCTGAGCTGGCAGGACCGGTACGGGATGGCGATAGACTTGCAGCTAGAGAAACCGGCGGTCGCTGTGAAGCGGCCGCGCGGTTTTTTGGCGCGGGCGCTGGGCATGGTCACCGTGCCGATGCGCCGCTTCCTCGGCCATCACGTCTTCTCCAGCCTGACGCGCCGCATCCTCTTCCTCAACCTCGCCGGCCTTGCGGTTCTGGTCGCCGGCATCCTCTACCTCAACACCTTTCGCGACGGGCTAATCGACGCCCGCGTCGAGAGCTTGATGACGCAGGGCGAGATCATCGCCGGCGCCGTCGCTTCTTCCGCCACGGTCGAGACCGATTCGATCTCGATCGATCCGGAAAAGCTGCTGGAGTTGCAGGCCGGCGAGAGTCTCGGGCCGGGCAGCGACCAGCTCGACAATCTGGATTTCCCGATCAATCCGGAGCGGGTCGCGCCGCTGCTCAAGCGGCTGATCTCGCCGACCCGGACGCGCGCCCGCATCTACGACCGCGACGCCAACCTGCTGCTCGATTCGCGCCATCTCTATTCGCGCGGCCAGATCCTGCGCTATGACCTGCCGCCCGTCGACGATGAGCAACCCAGCTTCGCCGACCGGATCGAAAAATTCGTCTTCGACCTCTTTCGCGATTCCGAGCTTCCGATCTACCGCGAGCAGCCGGGCGGTAACGGCGCCGCCTATCCGGAAGTCATGAACGCGCTGAGCGGCAGTCCGTCGACCGTTGTGCGCGTCAGCGAGAAGGGCGAGGAGATTGTCTCGGTCGCCGTGCCGATCCAGCGGTTCCGTGCGGTGCTAGGCGTGCTGATGCTTTCGACCGAGGGCGGCGACATCGACAAGATCGTCGCGGCCGAGCGCAAGGCGATCCTGCGCGTCTTTGGCGTGGCGGCGCTGGTCATGGCGATCCTGTCCATGCTGCTCGCCTCCACCATCGCCAATCCGCTGCGGCGGCTGTCGGCGGCGGCGGTGCGGGTGCGGCGTGGCGTCAAGAGCCGCGAGGAGATCCCGGATTTCTCCGACCGCCAGGACGAGATCGGCAATCTGTCGGTCGCGGTGCGCGGCATGACCAACGCGCTCTACGCCCGCATCGAGGCCATCGAAAGTTTCGCAGCAGACGTCGCGCATGAACTGAAGAACCCCCTCACATCGTTGCGCAGCGCCGTGGAAACCTTGCCGATCGCCAAGAACGAGACCTCGCGCGGCCGGCTGATGGAAATCATCCAGCACGACGTGCGCCGCCTCGACCGGCTGATCACCGACATTTCCGACGCCTCGCGCCTCGACGCCGAGCTTGCCCGCGAGGATGCGGAGCCGGTGGATCTGAAGAAGCTGGTTTCGGATCTCGTGTCGGTGGCGCAGGAGGGGACAAGGCACAAGCGCAAGGTGGCGATCGAGTTCAAGGCGGCAAAACTGCCGCAGGGCGTGAAGAGCTATCATGTCATGGGCCACGATCTTCGGCTCGGACAGGTCATTACCAATCTCGTCGAGAATGCCCGTTCCTTCGTGCCTGAGGAGCGCGGCCACATCACGGTCACGCTGTCGCGCGCCGGGAAATTCAATGTGGTCACCGTCGACGACAACGGGCCTGGCATCCGCCCGGACGCCATCGATCGCATCTTCGAGCGGTTCTACACGGACCGTCCCTCCGCCGAGGCCTTCGGCCAGAATTCCGGTCTCGGCCTGTCGATCAGCCGCCAGATCGCCGAGGCGCATGGCGGCCGCCTGACGGCGGAAAACATCCCCGGCACCAAGCCCGGCGAGGTCCGGGGCGCGCGTTTTGTCATGACGCTGCCGGCGGAAGGTTAGGATCGCTGTTCCGTCGATGACGGCGTCCCTCCCGAACCTCCACGCCACCGCGATCGTCATCGGCGACAGGGGCGTCCTCATCCGCGGCGCTTCCGGTTCGGGCAAGACGACGCTGGCGCTGGCGGTGATCGCCGCCGCCAGAACGGCGGGGCGCCACGCCGCCCTGCTGGCCGATGACCAAGTGCTGCTATCTCCGCGCCAGGGCCGTCTCGCCTGCCTGGCTCCACCGGCGATCACCGGCCTCATCGAGGTGCGAGGACTGACGCCTCGGTTAGTTTCTCACGAACCATCGGCTGTCATCGATTTGCTGGTCACGCTGGTCGAGCAGGCGGACGCGCCGCGCTATTCGGAGGACCGCTGGAGCGAGATCGCCGGCTGCATGTTGCCGGAACTCTTGCTCGCCGCTCGCCGCGTCTCAAGCGCTCTGCCGGCGCTTCTTGCCCGGCTTTCGCTTCCTCCTTTCGGCTAAAACGTTGCAGTTGCCGCAAGGGACTGCGGCAAAATGGCATACCGCACTGCACTTTTGGGCTTGTCAACGCACGCCGGCTGGACAAGATGGCGCTCCCGCCCGGCGGTAGCCAGTGTATGGGAAACGCATGAAAGGGCGATGACGGGAGCCATGACGGAATGATCGGACTCGTGCTGGTGACGCACGGTCGGTTGGCGGAGGAATTCCGCAACGCCGTCGAACACGTCGTCGGAGCCCAGGAGAGCTTCGCCACGGTTTCGATCGGCGCCGACGACGACATGGAGCAGCGCCGCCAGGATATCGTCGACGCTGTGGCGCGCACCGATACCGGCGCCGGCGTCATCCTTTTGACCGATATGTTCGGCGGCACGCCCTCCAACCTTGCCATCTCGGTCATGGAACCGGGGCGCATCGAGGTCATCGCCGGCGTCAACCTGCCGATGCTGATAAAACTCTCCAGCGCCCGCAAGGCCGACGACATGACCAAGGCGCTGGAGCTGGCGCAACTCGCCGGCCGCAAATACATCAACGTCGCAAGCCAGATGCTGAGTGGCAAATGAGCATAGGAGCGGTTGTGACCGGAGGACCGATCAGCCGCGAACTTCTCATCGTCAACCAGCGAGGCCTTCACGCCCGCGCCTCGGCGAAATTCGTGCAGCTCGCTGCCGGCTTTCAGTCGTCCATCGAGGTCGAGAGGGACGGGGTGACGGTCGGCGGCACCTCGATCATGGGCCTGATGATGCTTGCCGCCAGCCCCGGCTGCTGCATCACGGTGACCGCCAGCGGGCCCGACGCCGCCGAGGCGGTGGATGCGCTCGCCAAGCTCGTTTCGGAGAAGTTCGGCGAGGAGGCTTAGCCGAATGGCTCTTATCGCCAAGGCGCTATGGTTTTTGTGCGGCTGCTTGATTTTTTTTATCGGTGTGCTGCTTATTACTGTTGCCGAGATCGAATATCCGTTGCTGGTTCTACCTGTTTGTTTCCTTTATATCGCGATCGTTTCCATTATCTGGCGTCGAATAGGCCCTCCGCGACGGCGCCGTAGGGCGAAAGGTCCCCGACCTTAACGTTCACAGAAGACATATCCGTATAAAGATTTCTTTATATCCCGTTGCCGCCCTGCCGGCTTTCTGCTAGTCAGGCGCCCATCAGGCCCGTTTCGGCACCGTGCCCGGGCCATTTCTGACCGGAGCGCTGACTATGGCGGACAAAAAGGACTACAAGGTCGCCGACCTTGCCCTCGCGGACTGGGGCCGCAAGGAAATCGAGATCGCGGAAACCGAGATGCCCGGCCTGATGGCCGCGCGCGAGGAATTCGGCGAGAGCAAGCCGCTCAAGGGCGCGCGCATCACCGGCTCGCTGCACATGACCATCCAGACGGCGGTGCTGATCGAGACGCTGAAGGCGCTCGGCGCCGAAATCCGCTGGGCCTCCTGCAACATTTTTTCCACTCAGGACCATGCCGCCGCTGCGATCGCTGCTGCCGGCATCCCGGTCTTCGCCGTCAAGGGCGAGACCCTGGAGGATTACTGGGACTATACCGACAAGATTTTCCAGTGGGCCGATGGCGGCCTTTCCAACATGATCCTCGACGATGGCGGCGATGCCACCATGTACATCCTCGTCGGTGCCCGCGCCGAGGCGGGAGAAGATGTGCTCTCCAACCCGCAGAGCGAGGAAGAGGAATATTTCGTCGCGCAGATCAAGAAGCGGCTCAAGGCTTCTCCGGGCTTCTTCACCAAGCAGCGCGAGGCGATCCGCGGCGTCACCGAGGAGACCACGACGGGCGTCAATCGCCTTTACCAGTTGCAGAAGAAGGGCCTGCTGCCTTTCCCGGCGATCAACGTCAACGACAGCGTCACCAAGTCGAAATTCGACAACAAATACGGCTGCAAGGAATCGCTGGTCGACGGCATCCGCCGCGGCACCGACGTGATGATGGCGGGTAAGGTGGCGATCGTCGCCGGCTACGGCGACGTCGGCAAGGGTTCGGCCGCTTCGCTGAAGGGCGCCGGCGCGCGGGTGAAAGTCACCGAGGCCGATCCGATCTGCGCGCTGCAGGCGGCCATGGACGGCTACGAGGTCGTCACGATGGACGACGCTGTCTCGACCGCCGACATCGTGATTACCGCGACCGGCAACAAGGACGTGCTGACGCTCGACCACATGCGGAAGCTGAAGGACATGGCGATCGTCGGCAACATCGGTCACTTCGACAATGAGATCCAGGTCGCGTCCTTGCGCAACCTGAGATGGACCAATGTCAAGCCGCAGGTCGACATGATCTCCTTCCCCGATGGCAAGCGGATGATCCTGCTTTCCGAGGGCCGCCTGCTCAATCTCGGCAACGCCACCGGCCATCCGAGCTTCGTCATGTCGGCGTCCTTCACCAACCAGGTGCTGGCGCAGATGGAGTTGTTCACCAAGCCCGGCAAGTACGAGAACAAGGTCTATGTGCTGCCGAAACACCTCGACGAAAAGGTCGCCCGGCTGCATCTCGACAAGCTCGGTGCGAGGCTCACGGAACTCAGCGGCGAGCAGGCCTCCTATATCGGCGTCACCCCGCAGGGACCGTTCAAGCCTGAACACTACAGGTACTGATTTCCGTTAACCAACATACAATATATGGAGCCGGACGATTGACTTTTCGCCCGGCTTTGTTTTTGCGCGGCAGGCTTCTTCACGTCGATTCGCCGACCCTGTATGTTGATCATGATTCGCGACGCTTACGGTCATTCTGACCGTCGAACCGAGAGGCGGGTTGGGGGCGGCGGGCGGCGGAGAGGACAGGAAATGCAGGGGGATAACCCGCTTCTCGCGGGCAAGGCCGGAACGGGCCTGTCGAGGGATTCGGAGGATGGCGGCGCTATCAGGCGGCGCGGCCGGTTCCGTCTCGACCGGACGCTTGCCGTCCTTCTGGGTGCCACGGCGATGTCGGCATCGCTCCCGCTGATGCCGGCGCTTGCGCAATCCAAGGGCATGGCGTTTTCCGTCAACACGGTCGAGGTCATCCAGCTTGCGGTCTTCGTCGGCGTCATGGGCGCAGCGCTGATCTCGGCGATCGTGATGATCCGGGAACGCGCCCGCACTGCCGCCGAAAACACCGAATTGCGCGCCCGCGTCGCCGACCTCAATGCCTCGGTGCAGCGCTCGGATGCACTGCTCAATCTGCGGGACCAGCGCCTCGTCGTGTGGGCGAGCGACCGCCAGAAGACGGATCTCGTCGGCGCCCTGCCGGCCGAGACCGGCGCTCCAGACGACCGGGCGGCGTTCCTCGCCTTCGGCCGCTGGCTGATGCCGCGCTCCGCCGCGGCACTCGACCATGCGATCATTGCGCTGCGCGAGAAGGCGGTGCCCTTCGACCTCACCGCCGAGACCAACACCGGCGTGCCCTTGGAGGTGCAGGGCCGCAAAACCGCCTCGCATGTCATCGTCCGCTTCACAAGCCTGTCGGAAAACCTGCGCGTGCAGGCGCGGCTGCGGCTGGAGAACCAGCGCCTCGCCGCCGACTACGACATCATGATCGGCCTGCTCGACGCCCTGAAGATGCCGTTCTGGCTGCGCTCCGCCGACGGGCGGCTGAAATGGGTCAACCGCGCTTATGCCGAGGCGGTCGAAAGTCCGAGCGGCGGCGACGCGGCGCGCGACAACAAGGAGTTTCTGGGCACGATCACCCGCGAATCCATCGCAGCGCATCACGAGAAGAACCGCGTCTTTGACCAGACGGTCTCCACCGTCGTGGCCGGCGACCGCCGTGTCTTCGCGGTCACCGACTTTTCCGCCGGAGAGGGTTCGGCCGGTCTAGCCTCCGATGTCAGCGCGGTGCAGACCGTTCGCGAGGAATTCGAGCGCATGGTGCGCAGCCACGCCGACACGCTCGACCAGTTGACCACTGCCGTCGCCATCTTCGACACCAAGGAAAAGCTGCGTTTCTTCAACCAGGCGTTCCAGAAGCTCTGGGGCCTCGAAGCCAATTTCCTCGAAAGCGCGCCCGACAATGCGCTGCTGCTCGACCGGCTGCGCAGCGACGGCAAGATCGCCGAGCAGCCGGAATGGCGGCGCTGGAAGGAAAACCTGCTTGACGCCTATCGCGCCGTCGATTCGCAGGAGCACTGGTGGCACCTTCCGGACGGCCGTACCATCCGCGTCGTCGCCAATCCGCAGCGCAATGGCGGGGTCACCTGGATTTTCGAGAACCTGACCGAGCGCATGAACCTCGAAAGCCGCTACAACACGGCGGTCCGCGTGCAGGGCGAGACGCTCGACAATCTGGCGGAGGGCGTCGCCGTGTTCGGGCCCGACGGCCGCATCCGGCTCGCCAACCCGGCCTTTGCCACGCTGTGGAAGCTGCCGGCCGACATCGTCGCGCAGAAGATGCATATTTCGGCCATCCAGGTCTGGTGCGACGCGCTGGCCGTCGCCAGCCCGTGGCGCGAATTCTCCGCCGCTGTCACCGGTTTCGACGACGAGCGCCGCGACCGCCACGGCCAGGCCGAGTTGAAGAGCGGCGTCGTCCTGCGCTACGCCATCATCCACCTGCCCAACGGCCAGGTGATGATGACCTTCGTCGATGTCACCGACAGTGTGAATGTCGAGCGCGCGCTGCTCGACAAGAACGATGCGCTGCAAAAGGCCGACCAACTCAAGAATGACTTTGTCCAGCACGTCTCCTACGAGCTGCGCTCGCCGCTCACCAACATCATCGGCTTCACCGAACTGCTGTCGCTGCCGGCCACCGGCCCGCTCTCGCCGCGCCAGCGCGAATATGTCGAGCACATCGGCTCCTCCTCCGCCGTGCTGCTGACGGTCGTCAACGACATCCTCGACCTTGCTACCGTCGATGCCGGCATCATGGAGCTCGAGATCTCCGAGGTGCGGGTCGACCGCACCGTTGC
The DNA here is from genome assembly GCF_044326205.1 of Mesorhizobium sp. IMUNJ 23232. NCBI lineage: Bacteria > Pseudomonadati > Pseudomonadota > Alphaproteobacteria > Hyphomicrobiales > Phyllobacteriaceae > Mesorhizobium > Mesorhizobium sp. IMUNJ 23232. The sequence continues at coordinate 10,595 of NZ_JBIRCY010000032.1, read as the reverse complement.
CGCCGCCGCAGAACTGATCGCCGACAGGCTGGAGGAACATTCCATCAAGCTGGCGATCGACACAGCGCGCGCGCCGGCAAGCTTCCACGGCGACGAGACGCGCATCCGCCAGATCCTCTACAACCTGCTCAGCAACGCCGTGAACTACGCCCCGGAGGCGAGCACCATCATGCTCGCCTGCCGCCGCACCGACTCCGGCGTGGAGTTTTCCGTTCATGACGATGGGCCGGGCATGGCGCCCGAAATCCTCGACACTGTCTTCCGCCGCTTCGAGCCGCGCATCAATGGCGGCCGCCGGCGCGGGGCGGGCCTGGGCCTTTCCATCGTCAAGAGTTTTGTCGAACTGCATGGCGGCACCGTGCGCATCGAGACAGGGACGGGGGCCGGCACCACGGTCGTCTGCCTCTTCCCTTTCGTCCCTTCGGGCGTCCGCGCCGCGGCTGAATAGGCTCCATGGCGCACGGCTCCCTCGAACGGTTCCTGCCGGACGATGCCGCGACGGCACGGCTCGGCGAGGATTTGGCGCTGGCCTTGCGCCCCGGCGATGTGTTGGCGCTCTCCGGCGATCTCGGCGCCGGCAAGACGGCGTTGGGCCGCGCGCTGATCCGCGTCAATGCCGGCGCACCCGACCTCGAAGTGCCGAGCCCGACCTTCACCCTCGTGCAGACCTATGATGGCCGCGTGCCGGTCGTCCATTTCGACCTGTACCGTCTCGGTTCGCCGTCCGAACTCGACGAGCTTGGCCTCGACGAGGCGCTGGCCGAGGGGGCTGCGGTCATCGAATGGCCAGACCGCGCGGGCGACCGGCTGCCGGCTGAGTCTGTTTCGGTCGCGCTTTCACACGAGGGCGAAGGCCGCCTTGCTGTGATCTCGGGCACCGGCCCCGCCTTCGACCGCGTGGTACGCTCCCTTGCGATCCGCGATTTTCTGGGACAGGCCGGCGCCGGCGAGGCAAAGCGCGTGCCGTTCCCAGGTGACGCCTCGGCGCGCGCCTATGAGACCATCCACGCCGAAAACCAGCCGCCGCGCGTGCTGATGAATTCGCCGCGCCTGGTCCTCGGACCGCCGGTCAAGGACGGAAAACCCTACGCCATCATCGCCCATACAGCGCAGACGGTCGCCGCTTTTGTCGCCATGGCCCGCGCGATACGCGAGCGGGGGATCGCTGCGCCCGAAGTGTTGGCCTCCGATCTCGACCGGGGTTTCCTGCTGCTAGAGCATCTTGGCGAGGGGGCGGTCCTCGATGCTACCGGCAGGCCGATTGCCGAACGCTATGCCGCCGCCAGCGAGTTGCTGGCGACGCTGCATGGCGATCCGTGGCCCGAAAAGCTCGAAGTCGCGTCGGGCATATTCCACAACGTGCCGCCCTTCGACCACGACGCGCTGATGATCGAGGTCGAGTTGCTGCTGGACTGGTATGTTCCCTGGAAAACGGGAGGTCCGGCGGACGCCAGCCTCCGCACTCGATTCGCCGACGCCTGGAATGAGGTCTTCGATCGCCTCGACCGTACCGAGCGGGGCATCGTGCTGCGGGACTATCACTCGCCGAACATCATCTGGCGCGCCGGCCGTTCAGGGTCGGACCGGCTGGGCATCCTCGATTTCCAGGACGCCATGATCGGGCCTTCGGCCTATGATATCGCTTCGCTCGCGATGGACGCGCGGGTTACCATATCGGAGGAAATCGAGCGCTCGACAGTTGCCGCGTATGTCGCGGCGCGCCATGCGAAGGGTGGTTTCGACGAGCAAAATTTTCGTGAGGCCTATGCCATCACCGCTGTGCAGCGGAACACCAAAATCCTCGGAATCTTCGTGCGCCTCGACAAGCGCGACGGTAAGCCGGCCTATCTGAGGCACCTGTCGCGCATCCGCGCCTATCTGCGCCGCGCGCTTGTGCATCCGGCGCTGGCGCCGGTCGCGGCCCTGTATGAAGAGCACGGCCTGCTCTCGGAGGATGAATGAGCGCCGCGCCGAAGACAGCCATGGTGCTTGCTGCCGGGCACGGCGTGCGCATGCGGCCGATTACCGACAATTTGCCGAAGCCTTTGGTGCGGATTGCAGGAAAAACCCTGCTCGACTGGGGACTGGACAGCCTCGCCGCCGCTGGGGTCGAGACGGCCGTCGTCAATGTTCACTATCTCCCCGACCAGATCGTCGCCCATGTCGCGTCGCGGAAAATGCCGAAGGTCGTGATTTCCGACGAACGTGCCGGCCTTCTCGATTCGGCAGGCGGTATCGTCAAGGCGCTGAAGACGCTCGGGCCGGAGCCGTTCTTCATCCTCAACGCCGATACGTTCTGGATCGACCGGGGTGCATCGAATCTCGCGCGGCTGGCCGCTGAATGGGATGCGGCACGGATGGATATTTTACTGATGCTTGCCGATCTCGAATCGGCCACCGGCCACAGCGGTGGGGTCGATTTCCTGCGCGACGCGGATGGGAGGCTCACCCGCGCGGCCGGCGCCACCTCCGGCTTCATCTATGCCGGCGCGGCCCTCATTCATCCGCGACTCTTTGCCGGCAAACCTATCGAAAAATCCTCACTCAATCGCTATTTCGATGAAGCGATTGCCAGGGGGCGGTTGTTCGGCCTGCCGCTGGCGGGAAGCTGGATTACGGTCGGCACACCGGATGCGATTGCGCCGGCCGAGGCGGCGGTAGCCAGGGCCAAGGCCGGAAAAGAATAGCGGCGAGGTCCTTACGCAAGCGAAGTGCTTTGAGGCTGCCCCAGGGTGCGGCTAAGCTGCGACTCGCCATGATCGGATCGTTTCTCGCTGCATGACCCCCCGCGCAAACCCCTGTGTGCTCTCCATTACGCCTGGCGTGCCGTTCCTGCCGGCGCTTGCCGAAGCGCTGGTCGAGGGCCGCCTCGTCCCCGATTTCCGCCCGGGCGCCGATCCGCTGGCGCTTGCCGACGTTACGATCTACGTTCCAACCCGCCGCGCCGCGCGTGAACTTCGTACCGTCTTCGTGGAGCGCGCTGGCGGCCAATCGGCCATCCTGCCCACCGTCCGTCCGCTCGGCGAGTTCGACGAGGATGGCGCGTCCTTCTTCGCCGCGGAATCCGCCGCGCTCGACCTTGCACCGCCGATCTCCGCGGTCGACCGCCTATTGCTGCTGGCCCCTTTGGTGCAGCGCTGGAAGAAGAACCTCCCGGCCCATGTCGCGGCAAAATTCGAGGAGGAGGTCGTCGTGCCGGCCTCCGCCGCCGACTCGATCTGGCTGGCCCGCGATCTGGCAGCGCTCATCGACGAGGTCGAGACCGAGCACGCAGAATGGTCGAAGCTTGGCGGGCTGGTCGATGGCGAGCTTGCCGGCTGGTGGCAGGTGACGCTGGATTTCCTCGCCATCGTCACCGCGCATTGGCCGGATATTCTGGCCGGCCGCCAGCGCTCCAATCCGGCCGCGCATCGCAATGCGCTCATCCTCGCCGAAGCGGCGCGGCTGAAGGCGCATCCGCCGGCCGGTCCGGTGATCGCCGCTGGCTCCACTGGCTCCATCCCCGCCACCGCCGAACTGCTTGCCGCCGTCGCCCGGCTGCCGCGCGGTGCCGTCGTTCTGCCGGGGCTGGATAGTGCGATGGATGAACAGTCCTGGAACGTGCTGGCTGACCTTGCGCCCGAACCTGCCGTGCTTGGTCACCCGCAATTCGGTCTGGCAAAACTGTTGCGGCGCATTGGAGTTTTGCGCGCCGATGTCGAGGAGATCGCTGCGGCGCCGTCCGCTCTTGCCCGACGCGGCCTGATCGTCGGCGAGGCGTTTCGCCCGGCGAACACGACGGACGCCTGGTCGCGGCGCCGCGCCGATTTTGCCGATGCGGACATCGCAGACGCCTTTTCCGACGTGGCGCTGGTCGAGGCTGCCAACGAGCGCGACGAGGCCGTGGCCATCGCCATAGCCTTGCGTCGTGCGGTGGAGATACCGGAGCGCACCGCAGCCCTTGTCACCGGCGACCGCGATCTCGCGCGCCGCGTCTCGGCCGAACTCTTGCGTTTCGGTATCCGCGCCGACGATTCCGGCGGCACGCCTCTGTCCGGCACGCCGCCGGCCGCCTTGCTGGTGCTGATGCTGCGTGCCGTCTTCCAGCCTGGCGATCCGGTGCCCGCGTTGGCGCTGCTTAAGCATCCACTGCTGTCGCTTGGCCTGGGTCGCGCCAAGGTGCGGCGTGCTGCCGAAGTAATTGAACTTGTCGCGCTGCGCGGCGGTTACGGCCGTCCGGACATTTCCGGGCTTTCCGAACTGTTCGATGAACGCCTGGCCGAACTCGCAGGCGACCGCCGCGCGCCCTTCTGGTTCACGCGGATTTCGGCCGGCGACATCGAGGGTGCGCGGGCCGTTGCCGCCGCGCTGAAGCTGGCGCTGGCGCCGCTCGCCGGGAAAATGGAGGGCGATGAGGTCCCGCTATCCGAGATTGTGCTTGCATCCGTCACGGCGCTGGAAAACCTCGGGCGCGGGGCCGATGGCGGGCTGGACACGCTTTATGCCGGCGATGCCGGCGAGAAACTGGCGGAGTTTCTGCGCGGACTGGTGTCGGCGGACGCCGCCTTTCCGTTTGCGCCGCGCGAGTGGCCGGATGTTTTCGACGCGCTGATCGGCCCGGAAGCGGTCAAGCCGGCCTTGGGATCGGACAGCCGTGTCTCGATCTGGGGAGCACTCGAGGCGCGGCTGCTGTCTCCTGATACGCTGGTGGTTGGAGGGTTGAACGAGGGCGTCTGGCCGCGCAAGGCTGTGTCCGACCGCTTCATGTCGCGGGTCATGAAGGCCGGCCTCGACCTCGAACCGCCGGAACGGCGCATCGGCCAATCGGCGCATGATTTCCAGATGGCGCTCGGTGTCGAAAAGCTCATCCTCACGCGCTCCGCCCGGTCGGGCGACGCGCCGGCCGTCGCCTCGCGCTGGCTGCAGCGGATCCTGACCTTCGCGGGCGAGGGCGAGGCGGCGCGCCTGCGGGCTCGCGGCGCCGAGCTTCTTGCCTGGGCGCGAACACTGGATACGCGGCAGGAAGACGATCTGGCAGCGCGGCCCAATCCCAAGCCTCCGATCGAGGTCCGGCCAAAGCATTTTTCGGTCACCGAGATCGAGACGCTACGCCGCGACCCCTACGCGATCTACGCCCGCCGCATCCTCGACCTTTTCGCCATCGATCCGCTGGTGCGCGATCCCGGCGCGGCCGAGCGCGGCACGCTGTTCCACGAAATCCTGCACCGTTTCTCCGCCTCCGGTGTCGACCCGGCATCGGCGCAGGCGTTCGACACGCTTCTCACCGCCGGTCGTGAATGCTTCGCCGAATTCGACCTGCCCGAAGATGTCGCCGCGGTCTGGTGGCCGCGCTTCGAGCGGCTGGCGATGAACATCATCGAATGGGAGGCCGGCCGTGCCAACAGTGTCCAGTCGCGCCTGCCCGAGGCCCGTGCCGCGCGCACGCCGATCGGACGGACAGGGGTGACGCTCTCCGGTTATGCTGACCGGATCGATCTTTTGCCGGCAAACATGGTCGACATTCTCGACTACAAGACCGGCTCCTCGCCGTCCAAAATCCAGGCGCACCGGCTGATCGCGCCGCAACTGTCGCTGGAGGCGGCGCTTCTGAGGCGCGGCGCCTTCGCCGATATCGGACAGCGCGAGCCGGCCGACCTCGCCTATATCCGCCTGAAGGCCAATGGCGAGGTGGTTCCGGAATCGATCCTGAGCATCAGGGGCAGCGACCGCTCCGCCGCCGATCTCGCTGAAGATTCGTGGGCGCGGCTGGAACGCCTGCTCGACCACTATGCGCTTGCCTCGACCGGTTATTTGTCGCGGGCGCTGCCATTCCGCGAGGGCGATATGGACGGCGACTACGACCACCTCGCCCGCGTGCTCGAATGGTCGGCCGGCGGCGAGGATGCGGCGGAGGCTGGCGACCCATGAAACGCCACTATCCCGTCCCCGAGGCCACCAAGCGCTTCCAAGCCACAGCCTCCGACCCGCGCCATTCCGCCTGGGTGTCGGCCAATGCCGGCTCGGGCAAGACGCATGTGCTGTCGCAGCGCGTCATCCGCCTGCTGCTGGAGGACACCGATCCCTCGCGCATCCTCTGCCTGACCTATACGCGCGCGGCCGCCGCCAACATGTCGAATCGCGTTTTTTCCACCCTGTCCGAATGGGCCATGCTCGGCGACGATGCGCTGGCGGAAAAAATCGAGGCGATGGAGGGCGAAAAACCCGGCCGCGAAAAGCTTGCGCGTGCCCGCAAACTGTTTGCCCGCGCGCTGGAGACGCCGGGCGGGCTGAAGATCCAGACCATCCATGCCTTCTGCGAATCGGTGCTGCACCAGTTTCCGCTGGAGGCAAACATTGCTGCGCATTTCGAGATGCTCGACCCGCTTGAGGAGGAGGCGCTGTTCGGAGCGGCCAGGCGCGAGCTTTTGACCGGCGCGATGGGCGCCGACAAGCCGCAGCTCAGGGAGGCCTTCGCCTGGGTGCTGGAACGCGGCGGCGAGGCGGGGCTCGACGCGCTGCTGTCGGAAATCCTGCGCAACCGCGACGGGCTGCGCCGCTTCATCGATGCGGTCGCCGTCGACGATCCGCCCTATGCCGGCCTCTATGCCGAGTTCGGCTTCGAGCCAAGCGAAACCGCGGCTTCGGTCGCTGAAAAAGTTTGGCCGCTACATGGTTTTCCGCCTGCCTATATTGAAGCCTTTGCGCAGACAGCCGAGGCGCTGGACGCACGCCGAGCGCTGGAGCGCATCGTTCCTGCCACGCGCATGGCGATGGCCGAGGCCGATCCGGAGCGGCGGCTATCGATGCTCGCCGAAGGGTTTCTGAACAACAAGGGCGAGCCCTATAGCCTTGGCTGGCTGTTCAACAAGGCGCTGCTGTCCGGCCTGCCGCGCCTGCCGGAGCGCTACGAGGCGGCCTGCGCGGCGATCCTTGCTGCAGGAGACCGTCTGGCGCACCTGCGCATGGTGGAAAACACCCGAGCCGCGCTGACCATCGCCGACTGGCTGATCGGCCGTTACGAGCAGTTGAAGACCGGCCGCGGGTTCCTCGATTTCAACGACCTGATCACCCGCACCGTGCGCCTGCTCGCCCGCCAGGATGCCGGTCCCTGGGTGCTCTACAAGCTCGACAAGGGCATCGACCATATTCTGATCGACGAGGCGCAGGATACCAGCCCCGACCAGTGGAGCGTGGTGCGCCGCCTGGCGGAAGAATTCTTCGCCGGCGCCGGTGCCCGCGACAATGTCCGACGCACGGTGTTCGCCGTCGGTGACGAAAAGCAGTCGATCTATTCCTTCCAGGGCGCCGCTCCGGAAGCTTTCGCCGAAAGCGGCCGCGTCTTCTCGGAAAGGGTACGCGACGCCGAGGGTAGTTTCGAGCACGTGCGGCTCAACCTGTCCTTCCGCTCCACCGACGATGTGCTGGGCGCGGTCGACCGCGTATTCGCCGCTGACCAGGCGCGGCGAGGTCTTACCTTCGCCGACGATCCGGTCGAGCACGCCGCCATCCGCACCGGTGCACCGGGCTATGTCGAGGTGTGGCCGTCTCTCGGCGCCGACACGGTCGAGGAACCTGACGACTGGACAACAGCCATCGACCACGCCACCGCGCCGGCCGTGCGACTGGCCGAGACCATCGCCAAGACAATCAACCACTGGCTGAAGTCCGGCGAAGTCATCGAGGGCAGTGGCAAGCGGCTTGGTCCCGGTGATGTGCTGGTGCTGGTGCGCAAGCGCGGCAGTTTTGTCAACGCGCTGGCCAAGAGCCTGAAGGACCGCCACATCCCGGTCGCCGGCGCCGACCGGCTCAGCCTGCCGGCCCACATCGCCATCAAGGACATGATCGCGCTCGGCCGCTTCGTGCTCCAGCCGGAGGACGACCTGTCGCTCGCCGCCGTTCTGAAGAGCCCCGTCTTCGGCCTCTCGGAGGACGCACTGTTCTCGCTGGCTGCCGGGCGGCCAGAAGGCACGTCGCTTTTTGAAATCGTAAAGAATCGTTCCGCATCCGATTCGATGCTTGCCGGCATTGCGACAAGCCTCGACAACTGGGCCAACGAAGCGGCCTTCCGCCGGCCCTTCGAGTTCTATTCCGGCGTGTTCGGCCGCGACGGCGTACGGGCAAAGATGGTTGCGAGGCTCGGCCAGGAAGCGGGGGACATCCTCGACGAATTCCTGAATTTCGCGCTGGCCCAGGAAAAGACCGGCCTGCCCGGCCTGGAAACCTTCCTCGCCACGCTGCAGTCGGCCGCTCCCGAGATCAAGCGCGAGATGGACCAGACGCGCGACGAGGTGCGCATCATGACCGTTCACGCCGCTAAGGGCCTCGAGGCGCCGGTGGTGTTCCTGGTCGACGGCGGCTCGCAGCCCTTCAGCCCGCAGCACCTGCCGCGGCTGATCCCGTTTGCGCCGAAGGGCGAGCTCGCGGGAATGCGTGGCTACCTCTGGCGCGCGCCGGGCGAGACGCCGGCCGGTTTTGCTCGCCAGATCGAAGCCGACATTGGCGGCCGCGCCGATGATGAATACCGCCGCTTGCTTTATGTCGGCATGACGCGGGCCGAGGACCGGTTGATCGTCTGTGGCTTCCATGGCCACCGTCCGCCGCCACCGACCACCTGGCATTCGCTGGTCAGCGCAGCGCTCACCGGTGCGCCCGAAACCACCGAAATCGATCATCCCGGCGCGGGAAAAGTCTTCCGCTTCCGTCTGAACAGCGGCGCCGGTTTTGCGCCCGAGGTGCCGGAAGCGTCGGACGCCCCGCAAGCCTCGCCCTTCCCACAAAGCCTGCTCACCCCCCTGCCGCCGGCGAAAACCTTGCCGCGTCCGCTGGCGCCGTCCGGGGCGTCGTCGCTGCTGATCGAGACGGAGCCAGCGGTCGTGTCCGGCCGCTCGCCGGTGCTCGACGCCGAGGACGAGCCCGGCTTCGCGGTGGCGCGCGGCATCGTCCTTCACAAGCTTCTCCAGGTTTTGCCCGACCTCGCCGAGGCCGAGCGTGAGCCGGCGGCCCGCCGCTACCTCGCCCGTGCCGCTGCCGACTGGCCCGATATCGAGCGCGATAGGGCGCTGGCCTCTGTGCTCGCCATCCTTGATGCGGAAAAATTCCGACCGCTATTTTTGCCCGGCTCGCGGGGCGAGGTGGCGCTGATGGGTCACGTCGAGATGCGCGGCGAGAAGCGGGCCGTCTCCGGCAAGATCGACCGCCTTGCGGTGACGGAGCGAGAGGTGCTGATCGTCGACTACAAGACCAATCGGCCCGCTCCGCACGGGCTGGACGCCGTTCCACCGGCCTATGTCGCGCAGCTCGCGCTCTACCGCGCCCTGCTCCAGCCGGTCTATCCGGAAAAAACCGTGTCCGCCGCACTACTGTTCACCGAGGCGCCGCGCCTCGTCGTGCTGCCGGCTGCGGCCATGGACGAAGCCCTTGTCCGACTCACCAAGGCGTGAAACAACCGGTGCTTGACTGGCGGCGCGCCAGACACCACATCTGGTGCGACTTCGAACCCGAAAGGATTTTTCAGGATGGCCACCGTCAAGGTCGACAACAACAATTTCAAGGCCGATGTCCTCGACGCGGCGTCGCCGGTCGTGGTGGATTTCTGGGCGGAATGGTGCGGCCCCTGCAAGATGATCGGCCCGTCGCTGGAAGAGATTGCGACCGAGCTCGCCGGCAAGGTGAAGATCGCAAAACTCAACATCGACGAGAATCCCGAGCTCGCCGCCCAGTTCGGCGTCCGCTCGATCCCGACGCTGATGATCTTCAAGGGCGGCGAAGTGGCCGACATGAAGGTCGGCGCCCTGCCGAAGACCGCGCTGTCTCACTGGATCAACGGCGCCGTCGCCTGATTCGGCCGATCCTTTCTCCACGTAAATCAGCCCGGCCACGCGCCGGGCTTTTTTTACGCCTGATATCAACGGCGTTTGAGATTGAACGATTGATAGCGCGTCCTTCGAGGCTCACCCGCCGAGCGTCGAGTCCGACCTGTCGGCGTCGGCGAAGAGTCTCCGGCCTTGGAAGGCTTGCCAGGGAATCGGGTGGCTCGGCGTCGAGGGGCGCCAAGTATCAGTCATCGTCGGGGGTCAGTTGCAGGATACGGGGTGCGCCGCTGCGATTCTGCGCGTTCACTCTCCGCCACATTCATGCCGCAATTCGCTTTTTTGGAGCACGCGAATTTATGGCGCCCGGCGCCATTTCCCGCAGGAACCTGCTTCTTCGCCGCGACGGATCCGGGCAGGATCGGGCATTTTCGGGCAGGTCCAACACAACCGCCGCGACGGCCGGAACGGTTTGTGCCTGGGACCGGTAAGCAGACTTAGTGTCCGTCCGGGGACTTTGTGAGCGGGCAGAATCGGTTGTCGGATTTTGAGTTTCTGGTTTTGGATCGGTTGTGATTCCTTGTTCGGCATGATTCGAGAAGGAATGGTGCGCCGATGTGGACCGCCGAGAACCGGGCTCGCTACAACCGTGATCATCTGCGTTATCCGAGCGATCTGACCGATGAGGAATGGGCGCTGATCGAACCGCTGATCCCGCCCGGCAGGCCAGGCGGCGGCAAGCGGAGCGTGAAGCTGCGCGAGGTGGTCAATGGGCTGATGTATGTGTTGTCGACCGGTTGCCAGTGG
>NZ_JBIRCY010000003.1:0-182341 GCF_044326205.1 Mesorhizobium sp. IMUNJ 23232 | reverse complement strand
TCAGCAAAGACTGCAAAACCGACAAAGGAGAAAGCTCGAAACTTGACGACAACCTGACCCAAAACCATCATCCACCCGGGTCAGTTCTCAGTGGAAACCCCGGGTCAGTTCTCCGCGGAAATCAACACGTTGGAACAGATTTGAATGATTTGCTGTCCCCACTGGTTCCTAACTGCTTGATTTAGCTTCTTTTCCAAACATCCTCCGGGCCCACCAAAGCTTTTGATTTTATTGGGTAAAACCTCGACCAAAACGTTCTGGCCCATTGTGGGCCTGGCGAAGCGTCAGGTCGCTGTTTTGTTCCCGGCTGCTCCGCTTACTTCAAGCAGGCGGTCAGGCGATGGTGAACCTGCAGGAGCCTTGCATCGTTTCGCCGGGCTGCAGCGGGACCAGGCCAGAGAGGCCCGGGCGATGGTGGCCGTCGACGCCGTGCGTCATCGGCTCGAAGCAGAAATAATCGTCTTCATATGTCGGGTCGAATTTCCGGCTGGAGACGAAGACCATGCATCGCGAAAAGATCGGATCGGCCTCGATGACGAGATGCGAACTGGTTTCGGGCCAAAAAATTTTGGCGCGGCCGGTCCAGCCCTCGAACTCGGTGTTCATCCAGCGGCCTGACGGCGACCGTCCTCGCGAAAAATCCATCGTGTCGTGAACTGCTTCGCTGCGGAGTGGAAGAAATGCGGCGTCCTGGAGCCAGTACCGCTCGGCCGCGAAGGTCAGGACCGTGCGGTTGGTAAGCGGGAAGAAGGGATGCAGCCCCAGGCCGTAAGGCAGGGTACGTTCACCTTGATTGGTGACCGAAAGCGACACGGTCAGCGCCCGCTCGGTCAGCGTGAAGCGCTGTTCAGCGCGATACTGGTAGGGACCGCCAGCGTCGTGACGATATTCAAGGGACACCGTGTCCTGGCTATGGGCAAGCTCGGTCCATGAACCGAGCCATCCGTCGCCGTGGAGGTAGAGGGGATCGGTGGCCGTGTTGGCGGAAATATTGTAGAGGGTGCCATCGAAGACGAAAGTGTTGTCCCTCAGTCGATTGCCGAACGGCACCAGCGGGAAGCAGAGCGGTTGTCCGCGACCGGCCCGGCCGCGGTGAAACAAGGGAACTTCGCCGCCGGCGGCGGTACGGGCGAAGCGCATGACGCTGCCGCCCCGCGCGTCGATGTTGGCGACCAGCGAGCCGCTTTCGAGATGAAACATGCCAGGGGTCGCTTCCTGAAACATCATATGATATCGCGTTTACATAAGACGTAACGCCACTTACAACATCCAGCAATGGAGCGTCGTCGCTCGCGAAAGGATTTTTCAGTGGAATCACCCGTCTCCGCAGATGCGCTTGCCTGGGGTCCGTCTGCCGATCAGCGAGGCGCCACGGTGCACGATGCCGTCGTCAACGTTCTCGGCAGCCGCATTCTCGCTGGTGAATACGCTCCCGGCGAGGCCCTGCCGCGCGAGGACGATCTGTGCGCCATGCTGGGCGTCAGCCGCACCTCCGTGCGCGAAGCCGTCAAGGTCCTGTCCGCCAAGGGCTTGGTCGAGGCGCGCCGCCGCGCCGGCGTCAGGGTCTTGCCGCGCGAAAGCTGGCGCCTGCTCGATCCGGTGGTGCTGAGCTGGCACCCCGCCATCCAGGACGACCAGGAACTGCTGGCGGGACTGCTGGAAGCGCGCCGAATATTCGAGCCGGCCGCGGCGGAACTCGCTGCCCGGCGCGCGACCGGGGCCGACCTTGCCGAGATCGAGCGAGGCTACCAGGCCATGGTTGCCGGCATCCCGCACGATCCGGCTGGAGTCTGCCAGGGCGACCTTGCCTTCCACAAGGCGGTGATCGCCGCCAGCCACAATGTGGTGCTCAGCGGGCTGGTCGGCATGCTGGAGGCCGCGCTGCGGGCAACCTTCATCGTCACCAATCCGCTGATGGAAGCGCAGTCGCGCGCGCTCTCCGCGCATAAGGCGGTGCTCGACGCCATCCGGATCCGCGATACAGCCGGCGCGCGCCTGGCCATGAACCGGCTTCTGGATATCGCTGCGGACGATCTGCATCTGACGCCGTAGCGACGCCTTGACGGCATTTTAGATCATATGATAATTCGCCATCATATGATCTAAGGCTCTCGGGAGGAGCTCCGGTTGAAAATCGTGTCGATCAGCACACGCGTGGTGAACGCGGAGATGCGCAACTGGGTGTTCGTGCGCGTCGAGACCGATCAGCCAGGCCTCTACGGCTGGGGCGAGGCCACGCTGGAATGGAAGACCCAGGCCGTCGTCGGCGCGGTGAACGACCTCGCGCCGCTGCTGATCGGGCGCGATCCGCGCGACATCGAACAGGCCGCCCGCATCCTCAAGAAACACTCGTTCTGGCGCCTCGGCGTCATCGGCATGTCGGCGGTCTCGGGCATCGAGCTGGCCCTGTGGGACATTATGGGCCGCTGGCTGGGTCAGCCGGTCTGGCGGCTGCTGGGTGGCAAGGTTCGGGATCGCGTCAAGGTCTACACGCATCTCGGCCTGGGCGACATGCGCGCCGTCTACGAGTCGCTCGACGAGGAACCGCTGGTCAGGCGCGCCACCGAGGTCGTGTCGAAGGGCTATCGCGCGCTGAAGGCGGTGTTCATCCCCTATACCCACTATTACGCGCCGCTGCCGGAGGTGGACAAGGTCGGGCGCCTGATGGAGGCCCTGCGCCGCGCCGTCGGGCCGGAAGTCGAGATCATGGTCGACTTCCACGGCAGGCCGGCCTCTGCCGCGACCGCGCTTGCCTATATCGATGCATTGACGCCCGGTCGGCCGATGTTCGTCGAGGAGCCGCTGCCGCCCGGCGAGACGGCAGCACTTGCGCAGGTGGCGGCCAAGTCGCGTGTGCCGATCGCGTCAGGAGAGCGGCTGGTCGACCGGCCGGAGTTCGATGATCTGTTCAAGGCGCGCGGGGTCGACATCGTCCAGCCGGACATCTGCCATTGCGGCGGACTGCTGGAGGCCAAGAAGATCGCGGCGATGGCGGAGGCGGTGTCGATCGGTGTGGCTCCACACAATCCGCTTGGCCCCATCGCCGGGGCGGCGGCCCTGCATTTCGCGGTCTCGACGCCTAACCATCTGATCCAGGAAGAGATGGTCGGCGCCGTGCCGTGGTATTTCGAGGTGGTCAAGGGCCCAATCAGAATGGTCGACGGCTGCTGGCAGGTGCCGGACGCGCCGGGTCTCGGTGTTGAAGTCGACGAGGCAGTCGCCGAGAAACATCCCTACCGGCCCGAAGTCATGCATACGACCAACGCCGTCCTCCCGGACGGCACCATCGTGGACTGGTGACCATGGTCGGCCGGCTCGATAAAAAAGTGGCCGTCATCACCGGCGCCGGGCGCGGCATCGGCGAGGCCACAGCACGCGCCATGGCGGCCGAGGGCGCGATCGTCGTGATCGCCGAGAAGGATGCGGAAAGCGGCAGCCGGGTGGCGGCGTCATTGACCGACGGCGGCGCGCGGTCCTTGTTCATCGAGACCGATGTCGCCGACAGCGCGTCCTGCGAGGCGATGGCTGAAGGCGCGCTCAAACAATTCGGCAGGATCGACATCCTCGTCGCCAATGCCGGCATCAATGTCTTTCACGAGCCGCTCGAAACCTCGGAGGAGGAATGGCGGCGCTGCTTCGCGGTCGATCTCGACGGCGTCTGGTATTCGGCAAAAGCGGTGCTTCCGGCGATGAGGAGCCGGAAGGCCGGTTCGGTCGTGGCGATCGCGTCCTGCCATTCCTTCGCGATCATTCCGTCCACCTTCCCTTATCCGGTGGCCAAGCACGGCCTGCTGGGGCTGGTGCGCGCGCTCGGCGTGCAATACGCGGCCGACGGCATCCGCGTTAACGCCATCGCGCCCGGCTACATCGAGACGCAGATCGCCGTCGACTACTGGAACACCTTCGCCGACCCCGAGGCCGAGCGCCGGCGGGCCTACGATCTCCATCCGCCGCGCCGGATCGGCAGGCCGGAGGAAGTGGCGATGACGGCGGTTTTCCTGGGCAGCGACGAGGCACCCTTCATCAACGCGGCCTGCATCGTCATCGATGGCGGCCGTTCCGTTCTCTACCACGAATGAGGTTTCGCCGGCGGCCGGTCGCCGGAGGCAAGAAAGCCCGATCGTTACCGGACCGAGATCGTCAAGGAGGAGAGTTATGAAAACGATGTTGAGGGCAGGCCTGCTGGCTGCCGCCACCGCCGCCATCGCGCTGACCAGCCAGGGCGCCAGCGCCCAGGACAAGTTGAAGTTCGGTTATATCAACAAGATGGGCGACCATCCCTGGTTCGTCCGCGAGGTGCAGGGCGCCAAGGACAAGGCGGCCGAGCTCGGCGTTGACCTGCTTGTCCAGGACGTGCAGTTCGACGCCAATCTGGCCGTCACCACCTTCGACACCTATGTCGGCGACGGGGTGAAGGGCATTGCCGTCGTCGTTCCCGACCGCGCGCTCGGACCAGTCGTCGCCGACAAGGCCAAGGCCGCCAAAATCGGCCTGATCGCGGTCGACGACGACATCGCCTTCGCCGACGGCGCGCCGGTCGCCTATGTCGGCATGAACGCCATGAATATCGGCAAGCAAGTCGGCACCGAGATCGCCCGCATCCTCAAGGAGGAGGGCTGGGACAAGGATCTGTCCAAGGTGCGGATCGGCTCGATCGAGGACCAGAAGGCGGATACCTGCATGCGGCGCAACCAGGGCGCGCGCGAGGCGCTGGTTGCCGCGATCCCCGACGCCGAATCCCGCATCCTGTCCATCCCCTACGACAACACCATGGTGAACTCGATCGACGTGGTCTCGACCACGCTGACCGCCAATCCCGACGCCGAGAAATGGGTGTTCTTCTCCTGCAACGACGACGGCGTGCTGGGCGGCGTGCGCGCCACGGAGAATGCCGGCCTGCCAGCAAGCAATGTCGTCGGCATCGGCATCGACGGTTCGCGGTCCTGCGAGGCTTTCGCCTCGGGCCAGCCGACCGGCTTCCGCGGCACGATGTGGCTGGACAGCGCCAAGCACGGCGCGGCGGCCATCCAGGCGCTCTACGACGAGGCCAACGGCAAGCCGATGGCCAAGGAGTATTTTCAGGACGCCACCCTGATCAACGCGGCGAACTTCGGCCAGTACAAGGACACGCTGGGGTGCAAGTAACGGGCATCCTCCGCCGCACGGCGCGCGCGGTTCCCATTGGAATCGCGCGCCGATGAGCCACGAGTACGCCGTCGAGGTCGTGGGCGTCTCGAAGCGCTTTGGCGTCGTCCAGGCGCTGCGCGACGTGTCGGTCGGCTTCGCGGCCGCAACGGTGACGGCGCTCGTCGGCGAAAACGGCGCCGGCAAGTCGACGCTCATGCGCATCCTGGAGGGCGAGCACCAGCCGGACAGCGGGCACGTCCTTGTCGATGGCAAACTCGCCGCACTTTCCTCGCCGCGCGCCGCGCATTCGCTCGGCATCCGGGTGATCCACCAGGAGCCGGAGATCATCCCGGAGCTGACCGTCGCGGAAAACATTTTTATCGGCGACATGCACTCGCGCGGCGCGGTCTTCCTCGATCGCGCCGATTTGATCCGCCGCACCGGGGACCTGCTGCGCACCTTCGCCATGGACGAGGTGCTGTCCCCCACGCAGCGATGCGAAGGGCTGAGCCCTGCGCTGCGGCAGCTTATCGAGATCATGCGGGCGCTGCGGCCTGGCGCGCGGCTGATCGCCTTTGACGAGCCGACGTCGTCCCTTACCGAGGACGAAGCCGGACGCCTGTTCGGCGTGATCCGCCGCCTCAAGGCCGATGGCGTCGCCATCGTCTACATCTCGCATCGGCTGCGCGAGATCGTCGGCCTTGCCGACCGCTGCGTCGTCATGCGCGACGGCCAGCGGGTGGCCGACGAACCGATGGCGCATCTGGACGAGGCCAAGATGGTCCGCCTCATGGTCGGCCGGCCGGTCAGCGACCTGTTCAACCGCCGCGAGCGCACGCTTGGAGCGGTGCTGCTCAAGCTGTCCGGCGTGGCGACGTCAAAAGTCCACGATGTCAGTTTTGAAATCCGCGCCGGCGAGATCGTCGGCCTGGGTGGTCTGGTGGGGGCGGGGCGTACCGAGGTCGCCCGCGCCATCGTCGGCGTCGATCCGCTTGTCGCCGGCGGCATGGAGGTGTCGGGCGCCGCGTATCTTCCGCGCGAACCGTCCGACTCGGTGCGTGCGGGCATCGGCCTGGTGCCGGAGGATCGCAAGCAGGAGGCGCTGCTGCTGCAGCAGTCGGTGCGCGACAATGTCAGCCTGGTGGTGCCCGACAAGATTTCGCGCCTCGGCTTCTTCAGCCGCCGCAAGGAGCGGGCGCTGGTCGATCACCATGTCTCCGAACTGCGGGTAAAAACTCCATCGATCGACCAGGCGGTCGCAAAACTGTCGGGCGGCAACCAGCAGAAGGTCGTCTTCGCCCGCTGGCAGGCGCGGGGGCCGAAAGTGCTCATCCTCGACGAGCCGACGCGTGGCATCGATGTTGGGGCGAAGGCCGAAATCTACAGGCTCATCGAGAGCTTGGCCGACCAGGGCCTCGCCATCCTGCTGATCTCCTCCGAAATGCCCGAGCTTCTCGGCCTCGCCGACCGGGTGATCGTCATGCAGGACGGCACGGTGAGCGGCGAGCTAGCTTGGCAGGACGCCACGGAAGAGGCGGTGCTGGCGCTGGCGATGCGCCCCGAGAACGAGTTGCGGGAAAGGAAAGCATCGTGACCGCCGACATCTCCAGCGCTCGCCCGGTGTCAAAGAACTGGCTCAGCCGCATCGGCGCCCAGAATGTCAGCCTGCTGATCGCGCTGGTCGTGCTGCTCGCCATATTCGGCGCGCTTCGCCCCGACGTGTTCTTCACGCCGCGCAACCTCATCAACATCGGGCTCGCCGTCACCATTCTCGGCATCCTCGCCATGGCCCAGACCGTCGTCATCGTGTCCGGAGGGCTGGATATCTCCGTCGGCTCGATCGTCGGCTTGAGCACCATGGTGCTGGCCGTCGCGGTGCAGGAGACGGGCTCCATACCCCTGGGCATCCTCGCCTGCCTTGCGGCGGGCCTGCTGGCAGGCGCTGTCAACGGCCTGATCATCGTCTACGGGCCGGTGAACGCGGTCATCGCGACGCTCGGCACGATGTCGGCATTCCGCGGGCTGGCCTATCTGATGAACAACGGCAACTCGATCCCGATCGTCGGAGATGGGCTGCGCCTGCTCGGCACCGGCACGCTGCTTGGCCTGCCTTTCGCTATCTGGCTGCTCATTGCCGTAATGGCGGCGTTCATCGTCTTCACCCGCGAGACGATCGTCGGACGGAATATCTATGCGATGGGCGGAAATCCGACTGTCGCCCGGCTCGCCGGCATCGCGGTACGGCGCTATCAGGTCGGCATCTACGCCATGAGCGGTTGCGCGGCGGCGGTTGCCGGCATCGTGCTTGCCGGCCGCACAATGTCCGGCCAGCCGGCCTCGGGCAGCCAGGGTCTCGAACTCGAGGCGATCACGGCGGCCATCCTCGGCGGCTGCGCCTTGCAGGGCGGCAAGGGCACCATCATCGGCGCCATGCTGGGCGTGCTGATCATCGGCGTGCTGAACAACGGCATGATCCTGACCAGCGTGCCGACCTTCTACCAACTGCTCGCCAAGGGCGCCCTGCTGATCCTCGCGGTGATCGTCCAGGAACGCCAGCGCGCGCGGACCGGGGAATAGCGATGCCGCTCGGCCGTTTCAGTCAAATCCTGGGCAGCCTCGGCGCCGTCTGGATCGCCGTCGCGGGTCTTTATGTCGTGTCGGGGCTGCTGTCGCCGGCCATGTTCAGCACGGCGCAGGTGATCAACATCCTGCAGGTGGCGTCTTTCCTCGGCGTCATCGCCGCCGGCCAGACGATCGTCATCCTCACCAGCGGCATCGATCTTTCGCAGGCTGGCGTGGTGACGCTGACCAACATCGTCGCGGCCAGCCTGATGGCGGGCCTCACCGAGAACATCCCGCTGGCCATCTTCATGGTCGTCTTCCTGGCGCTGGCCGTCGGCGCCCTCAACGGGCTCCTCGTGGCCGCGCTGGGCATCACGCCGCTGATTGCCACGCTCGGCATGAACTCGATCCTGTTCGGCGCGGCACTGGTCTACACCGGCGGTGCGCCATCGGGCGGGACGCCGGCGTCGTTTCAGTGGCTCGGCAACGGCGCTCTGTTCGGCATGCCGGTTCCAACGCTGTTCTGGATCGCGCTTACCTTGGTGCTCCTGGTGACTACCCGGAAGACAGTCTGGGGCCGGCGGCTCTACGCCACCGGCGCCAATCCCCGCGCCGCGGGCATGATGGGCGTGTCGACGCTCCGTATAAACCTCTCGGCCTATATGCTGTCGTCGCTGACGGCCGCGCTTGGCGGCCTGCTGTTGACGGCCTACACCGGCTCGCCTTCGCTCGGCATCGGCAACCAGTTCATGCTGACCTCGGTGGCCGCCGTGGTCGTCGGCGGGGCGGCGCTGACCGGCGGGGCGGGCAACGTGCTGGCGACAATGGGCGGCGCCGTCTTCATCGCCGAACTGTCCAGCTTCACCAACATCATTCGCGTATCGAGCGGCACCCAACTGGTGGTGCAGGGCCTGCTGATCCTCGTCAGCGTGCTTGCCTACCGCGCGCTGTCGATGTCGCGTCGTACGGGTTCGGACAACTGAGCCGACTTACTGCAAACGGAGGAAAGCAGCATGAATACCTATTTCCACTCTTCGATGAGCCGCCGCGCCGTCCTGCGCGGCGCGGCGGGACTGGCCGCC
Source organism: Mesorhizobium sp. IMUNJ 23232 (assembly GCF_044326205.1). Taxonomy (NCBI): domain Bacteria; kingdom Pseudomonadati; phylum Pseudomonadota; class Alphaproteobacteria; order Hyphomicrobiales; family Phyllobacteriaceae; genus Mesorhizobium; species Mesorhizobium sp. IMUNJ 23232. Next base: position 173,570 of record NZ_JBIRCY010000003.1, on the reverse strand, counting down.
GGCGTGGCGCTCGGCACACGGGCATTCGCCCAGGAGGGCGCGCAGCTTGCGCCCGTCGGCGCGATGGTGAAGGGCACGGCAAAACCCGGGCCCTATCGCATCGGCTTCTCCAACGGATTTTCCGGCAATTCCTGGCGCGCCATGGCGATCGCGGCGCTGCAGGCGGAAGCCAAGAAGACGCCCGACATCGCCGAGTTCATCGTCGTCGACGGGCAGGGCGACATCAACAAGCAGGTCAACGACATCGAGACGCTGGTGAACCAGCAGGTCGACGCGATCCTGGTCATCGCCAATTCCGGCTCGGCGGTCGCGCCGGTGCTGAAGAGTGCGACCGACGAGGGTGTGGTCACCGTGCCGTTCAACCTGCCCGTCGATGGAGATGGCTGGAGCACCTATGTCGGCACCGACCCGGTCAAGAAGGGCGGCGTCCTGGGCAAGTGGCTCAACGACGCCCTGGGCGGCAAGGGCAAGGTGGTGGCGCTTGGCGGCCTGCCGGGCAATTCCTACACCGCCGCCGGCTGGGAGGGCGCGCAGAAGGCGTTCGCCCCGGGCATCGAGGTGCTGACCTTCAAGGATGCCTTCTGGGAAGAGGACAAGGCGAAGGTCGTCATGGCCGATCTGATCGCGGCCTATCCGGAGATCGACGGCGTCTGGTGCGACGGCGGGCAGAACGCGGCCGGCGCCATGAAGGCTCTGCTCGCCGCCGGCAAGCCGCTCGTTCCGGTCACCGGCGACGACTACAACGGGCTCCTGAAGCTCTACAAGGCCGAGAAGCCGAAGCAGCCGAAATTCGACATCGGCCTGATGTCGGAGCCGACCTGGCAGGGCATCTTCGCGCTCCGCGCCGCGGTCAGCCTGCTCAAGGGCGAGGAAGTCGCCAAGCAGCAGATCCTGACGCCGTCGCTGATTACCGCTGCGAACTATGAAAAATACCTGCGGCCCGACCTGCCGGACGGCGTGTTCGCCGACACCTCGCTCACCGACGACGAACTGCGCGCCATCTTCAAGTCGTAAGGCGGATCGTGGCCGCAGCGCTTCTTACGGTTTCCGGCGTCCACAAGAGGTTCCCCGGGGTACATGCCCTGAAGGGCGTCTCCTTCGATGTCTTCCCGGGCGAAATCCATGCCCTGGTCGGCGAGAACGGCGCCGGAAAATCGACGCTGATGCGGATCGTCGCCGGCGTGCATCGTCCCGACGAGGGCAAGGTGTGCGTCGAGGGCCGGGAAGTCGAAATCAACTCCCCGGCCGACAGTTTCGACTTGGGGATCGCGATGGTCTACCAGGACACGCGCCTGGTGCCGACGCTCGACGCGGCCGCCAACATCGCGCTCGGGCGTGAGCCCGGGCACGTCCTTGTGAACCAGCGCAGGCTGCGCGAGCACGCCCGCTCCGCGCTTGCGGCGATCGGCTCCGATGTCGACATGCGCCGGCCAGCCGGCGACCTGTCGCGGGCCGAGCGGCAGCAGGTCGAGATCGCCCGCGCCCTATCGCGGAATGCCCGCATTCTCATTCTCGACGAACCAACCTCGGCGCTGACCGCCTCGGAAACCGAGGAGCTTTTTGCGTTGCTCAAGCGCCTGCGCGCCGAGGGCAGGGGCATCGTCTTCATCTCGCATCGCCTGAACGAGGTGATGGAGCTGGCCGATCGCGTCACCGTGATGAAGGATGGCGAGGCCGTTGGCACCGTAGCCATCGGCGATACATCCCCCGACAAGATGGTCGCCATGATGGTCGGCCGGTCCGTCGACCTCGTCTATCCCCCGCGCGCGGAAAAAGTCGGAGAGCCGCTTCTGGCGGTCAAAGCCCTGCGTGTCGACGACCGGTCGCCCGAACTGTCGCTCGCCGTCAGGAGCGGCGAAATTCTCGGGCTTGCCGGCGTCCAGGGTGGCGGGCAGCAGGGCGTGGCGCGCGTCTTGTTCGGATTGGGCGGCGTCGCTTCCGACATGACGCTGGACGGCAAGCCCTATGCGCCGTCGTCTCCGGCGGAGGCGATTGCCGCCGGCGTGGTCTACGTCCCGGCCGACCGGCAGGCCGAGAGCCTGTTCCTCCATCACACGATCCGGGAAAATGTCGCGCTGCCCGAGATCGCACGCTTCGCGCAGGCGGGACTGCTGAACGCGGCCGCCGAGCGCGCGGCGGTCACCGAGCAGACGACGCGCCTCGCCGTCAAGGCGCCGTCGATCGAACAGGCCGTCGTCACGCTCTCCGGCGGCAACCAGCAGAAAGTCGTGTTCGCGCGTTGGTTCCTGTCCTCCCCGCGCGTCTACATTTTCGACGAACCGACCCAGGGCGTCGATGTCGCCACGAAACTCGAACTCTACCGGCTCATCCGCCAGCTTGCCGCGCAGGGCGCGGGCGTGGTCGTCGTCTCGGCCGATCTGATCGAACTCATCAACCTGTCCGACCGCATCCTCGTCTTCTCCGAAGGCCACATCGTCGACGAGCTTCCGGCCGCCGAGGCGACGGAAGAGCGGCTGGTCGCCGGTTTTACGCGCGGCGCTGCGGCAATGAGGACCGACGCCACGCCGGCAAAGCCGCGCCGCCGCGCCACGCGCCCGATGTTTTCGCGTTACGCGCCGACGCTGATTCTCGCCGCCCTTACGCTGGCCATCGTGGCCGCGACCGCGATGGCCACGCCCTATTTCCTGACGCCGCGCAATTTTGCCTCGATCGCCAATCAGTCCGCGCCGCTGATCATCGCGGCGCTGGGACAACTCGCCGTCATCCTGCTCGGCGGCATCGACCTGACCGTGGGTCCCGTCATTAGCCTGGTCACGGCCATCGCCTCGCACCTGCTGGCGCCGGATTCCGGCCTGCCCATACCCCTCGGACTGGCGGCCTGCCTGGCGACGGGGCTGCTGGTCGGCCTGTCCAACGGCCTGATCATCGAGAAGCTGAAAATACCGGATCTCGTCGCCACGCTGGCGACCTTTTCCGTGGTCCAGGGCCTCGCTCTGATCGTGCGTCCGGCGCCGGGCGGAGGGTTCAACGCCGATCTCGGCGCCGCCATCCTGGCACGCTGGGGTTATTTGCCGCTCGTCTTCCTGGCCGCGCTGCTCTTCGCCCTGGCGTTCGAGCTCCTCCTTTTGAGGGGCCGCGCCGGCGCCCGCCTTTATGCCACCGGCGCCAGCCCGGAGGCCGCCAAGGTCGTCGGCATCTCGCCCGGCCGCGTGCGCATCGCCGCCTACACCTTCAGCGGGCTTGCGGCCTCGGTGGCCGGGTTGATCATCGCGGCGCGCATCGGATCGGGCGACCCGCAGGCGGGTTCTGCCTTCACCCTGGCGTCGGTGACGGCGGTGGTCGTCGGCGGCACGCCGATCTTCGGCGGATCGGGCACGGCGTCCGGCACTTTCGTCGGCGCGCTGCTCGTCATGCTCATCCAGAACGTGCTCAACCAGCTCCACGTCTCGGCCTATTGGCAATATGTCTGGACCGGGGCGCTGACGCTCGTCGCGGTGTGTTTCTTCGCCTTGCGCGGGGATGCGGCCCAAGGTGCGGCGGGACGCTGGCTGAGGCGGATGTCGTCGGGGAGGTCGTGAAATGACTGTTGTGCGCGAGGTTTTTGCCACGAAGGACAAGCTCGGGGAGGTTCCCGTCTGGGACGTCGCGGAGCAGGCGCTCTACTGGGTGGACATCGAGGGCCGGCGGCTGCGCCGGCTCGACCATGCTTCGGGACGGGTCGACGAATGGACATTTGCCGAGCGCATCTGCTCCTTCGCGCTGCGTGAACGCGGCGGCCTGATCTGCGCGCTGGCCAGCGGCATCGTCTTCTTCGACCCGGCTACCGGCCGCATCGACTGGATTGCCAGACCGGAGGGGCACATCCCGCGCAACCGCTTCAACGAGGGCAAATGCGACCGGCAGGGCCGTTTCTGGGTCGGCACCATGGACGACCGGCTCAGTGAGCATACGGCCGCCCTCTACAGGGTCGACGCCGACCTGACAGTCACGCAGATGGAGACGGGCATCGGCATCTCCAATTCGCTTGCCTGGAGCCCCGACGAGAAGACGTTCTATTTCGCCGACACGATGGACAGCGCCATCCATGCCTATGATTTCGACCGCGACACCGGGACCATCTCGCGAAAACGCCTGTTCGCCTCGACAAAAGGCTCGGCCGCCGCTCCCGACGGCTCGACCATCGACGCCGAGGGTTTTTTGTGGAACGCGCAGTGGGACGGCTGGCGCCTGGTGCGCTATGCGCCGGACGGAAAGATCGACCGTATCGTGGACCTGCCGGTTCAGAAGCCGACGAGCTGCATGTTCGGCGGCCCCGATCTCAAGACGCTCTATGTGACGACGGCGATCTGGGACCTTGAAGGCGAAGCGCTGTCCCGCCAGCCCCTCGCGGGCTCCCTCCTTGCCATCGACCTCGAGGTTCCCGGCCTGCCCGAGCCGCGCTTCCGCGGTTAAGCTGAATTCCGTCCGTCATAGATATGCGTGTATTCGACATCTGATATATAAGAAGTCGGACTGGGAGGCGATCAAGGCAATTCAGTAGCAGCCAGGGAGGCGCGGCTCGTGCCTCCCTGTCCACGCGCCCAGCGCGCCGGCGCGAACATTCCGGGATTGGCGGCAAAGGCCGACAGGACATTGCCGAGGATGAACAGCGCCATGGGGTACAGAAGCAGTTTCCGCCGGTTCAACTGTGCCGCGACCAGTGTCACAACCGGGGCGCCGATGACCGTCGCGCACTTCTAGTTCCCCACCGGAGCTAGGATCTCCATCCGCATCACCTTCACCCCGCCGTCGGCGAGTTCCGGCAGCTTGGTGAACCACTCCTTCACGTAGGGCATCGCGTTGTGTGCCTCGAAATCGGCTTCGTTGGCGAAGATCTCGTAGAAGATGAAATGACCGGGAGCCTCCCGGTTCTCCTGGAGGAAATAGACGAGGTTCTTCGGATCACCCCTGACGAGGTCGATGAGGGGAAGGGTGGCGGCACGCAGTTCGGCCTCCTTGCCGGGCTTGGCGCGGACCTCGGCGACGACCGAATAGGCTCCGCCGGGAATCTGCGCATAACCCTTGCCCGGACCGTCCTGCGCAACTGCTGCCGCCGATCCTGCAAGACAAACAAATCCCGCCAGCAACATGGCGGAGGAACGCAGCCGTATCATTCTGTTCATGGGACTTCTCCTGGTCAGGGCGACCGTGGAATGCACCGGCGGCCAGCAATTGGTCACCGGCTCTTGACGTGACGAAACGCCGATGTCCGGCTGGACTCAGTTGGCGCTCGCAAGCCGCAGGTGCGCCTGCAAGGCATCGTCGAAGCGCTTTTTCACCGGTCCGAGCGCCTTGACGAATTCGAGCTGTTCCCCTTCCGGGCCCTTGCAGTAAATCAGCTCCCAGCCGTCCGACGGCGCCACCGTGACCTTGTTGGTATTGGCGTCCTGCGGAGCCGCCCTGCGCTCCTCCTCGGTCGAAACGCGGACAATGCGGTTCGCCCGCACCTGGGTCATGCCGCGGCGCGCCGACTCGGCTTCGAGATCGGTGATGAACTGGTTGAAGTCGACTTCGTCACGTACGTAGAAGCAGATGTGCATCATACGCGGGAACGCCGGGCTCATATGCTGCACGGGTTCGGCGAAGGCTTTTGGGCCGCCCATCGGCTGGTCGGCGTCGCGATATTGCAGGAGTTCGATCACGACATTGTCGAACTGGATGAACCGGACATCGAGGCGCTGGGCGCCGCCCCTGAGGTCGGGAACGCCGATGGTCCGGGGATTGACCCCAAGCTCGTTCGCCCGGATTTCCTGGTCGGCCAGCAGCGTGTTCTGGACGGCGTCGCCCTGGAAGTCGCCATGGCGGAAGACTTCCGTTCCACCGAGCACCTCGGTGTAGAATTCGTAGGCGCGTTCCATGTTCTGCACGGTGAGCCCGAAATGCTGCACCCCGCGGAGCCTTGCGCCAAGCGAGTTCGGATCGCGGGCTTCCGCGGCCGCGTCCTGGGCACGGGCTGGCGCACTGGCGGCAAGCGCGGCGGCAATTCCGCTGATCGCTACGCCGCCTGCGGCGCACAGGACGGCGCGGCGATCCGGGTCCTGCAACTGATCCGCGGTTTCCAGATGGTCGGACATGGTTTGCTCCTGTCGGGTCGATAGACAGGAAGCTTAGTCCCGACACCGTCTCGTAGGGCGTTAAAACAGGTAAAAACAGGTGGGTCGCTGGTCACGAGCCGTGCGCGGCGCTTCATCGGCCTCGATCCATGGAGGTCCGTCAGCCGGCCCGCAAATGCCGCGCGCCGGTTGCTTCGCAGCAGGCAGAGGGAACGCTTCCTATCTGGCTGATTGTCGATTGGCTCTGGAGCGGAATGCGATCAAGACGAATCAGCATTCCGCTCTATCTCTTTGTTTTGTCGTATGATCTTTGTCCGAAAAGTCTGCAACTTTTCGGGATCATACTCTAGTCGAACTTCGGTATCGGCTTCCGCTGCGGTGTCGTACGCTCACCGAGGTCGATGAAGACCTCGTCGACGTAGCACCATCCCCAGCCTTCCGGCGGATCGTAGCCTTCGATCACGGGATGGCCGGTGGACTGGAAATGTGCCGTGGCGTGGCGGTTTGGCGAGCTATCGCAGCAACCGACATGGCCACAGGTTCTGCAGAGGCGCAGATGCACCCACCATGAGCCTGTCTGGAGGCATTCCTCGCAGCCCAGGGCGCTCGGCGTCACATCTTTGATTTCTTCAGCGTGGCGACATTCGAAGGCCATCATGAAACTCCCTTTGCAGATGCCTGTTCAGCGCGCCTCTGCGCCAGGAACTCGTGGATGGCGGCGACCACCTGGGCGCCCTCTCCCACCGCGGACGCCACCCGCTTGATCGATCCGGCACGGACGTCCCCGATCGCGAAAACTCCCGGAAGATTCGTCTCGAGAGGATGGCTGCCGTTACCGGTCTTCACGAAACCCTTCTGGTCGAATGCGACGCCGCAGCCCGCCAGCCACTCCGTATGGGGATCGGCGCCTATGAGGAGGAAGAGATGTTGGAGCGGGTGCCTTGTTTCATCTCCCGTGTCCACGTTGCGCAAGCTCACACCGGTCAGAGTTTCATCGCCCTCCAGGCTCGTCACTTCCGTGCGAAGCACGACTTCGATATTCGGCTGCGCCTTGACGCGCTCGATCAGGTAGCTCGACATCGAGGCTGCCAGGCCGGCGCCGCGAACGATCAGCCGGACCCTGCTGACCTGGCCAGCAAGGTAGACGGCGGCCTGGCCGGCAGAATTGCCGGCCCCCACCAACGCTACTTCCTGGCCTTCGCAAAGGCGCGCCTCGATGGGTGAAGCCCAATAGTGCACCGATGCCCCTTCGAACTGGGCAATGTTGGCGAGATCCAGCCTGCGGTAGCGTGCACCGCTGGCGATGACCACGGCGCGCGCCCTCACGCCTTCGCCGTCGCCGACTTCGAGCCTGTAGATCGAGTCCGCGCCATCCCGCTCCGCGCCGAGATGATGCACCTCCTCGGGGATGGCCGTCTCGACGCCGAACTTCTGCGCCTGGTTGTAGGCGCGCGCCATCAGCGCCAGGCCGGAGATCCCGGTGGGGAAACCGAGATAGTTCTCGATGCGCGAGGACGCGCCGGCCTGGCCGCCGAATGCCCGGCAATCGAGAACGACCGTCGACAGACCTTCCGACGCCGCATACACGGCGGCTGCAAGCCCGGCCGGTCCCGATCCGACGATCGCAACGTCGTAGATCCTGGTTTCGTCCATGCGCCGGACCAGGCCGATGCAGCGGGCGAGTTCATTCTCGCCCGGATTGCGCAGCATCTTGCCGTTCGGACAGAGCACGATCGGCAGATGGTGGATGTCGATGTTGAAGCGTTCGATCAAGGCCGCTGCGTCGGGATCGCGTTCGGGATCGAGGATGCGGTGAGGCTGGACGTTGCGGCGGAGGAACCCCTGCAGGCGCATGACGTCAGCCCCGCCGGACCGTCCTATGATGATCGGCCCGCCAGCGGAGATTTCCAGCAGATTGGTACGCCGCAGGATTAGGGCCCGCATGATGCGCTCGCCCAACACGGCTTCCTGCACGAGCACGTCGCGCAAGCGGTCCGGCGCAATGATGAACGCCTCGGCATCTTCAACCACATCCCCGTCGACCAGCGCCGGCCGGTCCGACAGTTGGGCCAACTCTCCCGTGAACTGACCGGCTCCGTAGGTAACGATTACCTGGCGCGAACCGAGTGCCGTCCGCTGGCTGACGTCCACCTTGCCCGAAAGCAGTATGACGAAGCCCGGCGCCAGAGTGCCGGCCTCAACAATCCGCGTCCCGGCTGGATAGGCCACCGGCGTGCCGAAGCGCCGTATCCGCTCGATGTCGCGCGGCTCCAGAACTGGGAACATCTGGTCATGGCGGGCGTGACGGGTCGGGTTCGTCATGTTTCCCATCGTGGAGTGCCTTCGGTCGAGACGTAGCCTCCGAACCCTTCGTATCGCGTTGCCGGACCCGACGGAATGGGCTTCGCCCTCATCGGCATCCCGTCAAGGTGGCCCGCCACGACAGGATTGCGGCAACGAGCGATGCCGTCAGTTCGACGGGTCCGCCACGCCGGCGATGAAATCGGCGACATCTCGCGGATGCGACAGCATCACCGCGTGGCTGCTGTCTATCTCGACGATCTTGGCACCGGCGCGCGTGGCCATGGAACGCTGCTGGCTGGGTGGAATCATGTGGTCTTTCGTCGTTATCATGAAGTAGGTTGGCTTTTCCTTCCACGCTGGGGCGGTGATCTTCGCTTCCACGGCGCCAAGACCCCACGGGACCTGCGAGTCCGCCATGAACCGTGTCTTCCCGGGATCGACGTCGGCTGCGAAGGCGGTGGGAAACTTCTCCGGATCGACAAGCAGGAAGCCGTCGCTTGGCGGAAGCAGCGGCGCCTTGTCCTCGCCCGGCGTGGGCGCGGTCGCCAGGTCGAACACCGACTCGCCGGCCTCCGGCGCGAAGGCCGCGAGGTAGACCAGGCTTTGCACGTTGGGCAGGCCGCCCGCCTCGGTGATGACCGCGCCGCCATAGGAATGGCCGACCAGGACGACCGGCTTGCCGGCCCTGGCGATGACCTGCCGCGTGGCCTCCACGTCGCCCTGCAGGGTGAGCGTCGGATTCTGGACGGCCTGTACGTCGTAACCGTCCGCCGACAGGATGTCGTATACGGCCTGCCAGCCGGAAGCATCGACGAAGGCGCCGTGCACGAGTACGATGGAGACCGCCTTCTCGGCGGCCGGCGCGGTGAGCGCGGAAGCGGTTGTGATCATGGCTGCGAGCAATCCTGTCCCTATGCATTTCATTGCCGTGTCTCCAGGGTGTGATCGAAAGGGTCCACCGGCCGCCACCGGTCTCATGACCTTCTCCGTTGCAGTCGCGTCGAGGAAAGTGACCGACGATTCATAAGCTGCTACGTGCCGCCACGGGGGTTATGATCGGTAAAATCAGGTAAAATGATCGGACTGGCACCAGGGCATCCCGAACGGTCCGGAACTTCGCCGAATGAACTGGTGTCCGAAATGATCCGGCAGAAGTCCGCTCAGGTCGCCTCATCACCGCAACGCAGACAAGCCGCCCCATGCCCGTCCTCGACGATCAGTCGTGGGTCGACTGTCGAGCAGGCCGGCATTGAGATCGGACAGCGAGCCCTGAATCGGCAGCCCGATTCGACCTCCGTCGGGTCGGGGGTCTCGTCCAGCGGCGGAAGCCTGTCGGTCAATCGTGGGCCGCCGATTCTCGGCGACGCTGCCAGCAAGGCCCGGGTGTATGGATGCCGCGGGCCGGCGAGAACCTGCTTCGTTGGCCCGATCTCCACGATGCGGCCGAGGTACATCACTGCGATCCGATCGCACATCGAACTCACCACCGCAATGTCGTGGCTGATCATGAGATACGTCAGATTGAACATGCGTCGGAGATCGCGGAGCAGCGCCAGCACGTTCGCTTGCACCGACACGTCGAGCCCCGCGGTCGGCTCGTCGAGAATGATGACCTGCGGCGCCAGCACCAGGATGCGCGCGAGCCCGACGCGCCGCTGCTGGCCGCCGCTGATCTCATGCGGATATCGCTCAAGAAGGGCCTGCGGCAGGCCGAGCGCCGCGACGATCTCCCGCACTTTCGCCTCGCGCTGCTGGCGCGGCCAGTCCGTGTGGATGATGAGCGGCTCATGCAGCGAGCGCCGCAGGGTCCAGCGTGGGTCGAGGGAAGCGCCGGGGTCCTGGTAGGCATATTGCAGCCGCGCGCGCACAGCCACCGGCCGTTTCCGATCGGGCGATGCGATCTGCTCGCCGGCGAAGCCAACCGAGCCCTCCGTCGGGTCGTGGATGCCCGCAATCGTCTTTCCAAGCGTCGTTTTCCCGCAGCCCGACTCGCCGACGATGCCGAGCACCTCGCCCGCGGCCACACTGAACGAGACGCCGTCGAGCGCTCGAACTGTCCCGATCCGGCGGCCGAGGAGGCCGCGGATGGGGAAATGGCAGGCAAGGTATTCGACGTTGAGCAGGTGCAAATCCTAGACGGAGGCGAAAGGGGCGGCGGCGGGGTGATGACAGGCCACCCAGTGCCCTGGTTCTTCCTCACCGAGCGACGGCCGGGCATCCCGGCAGATATTGGAAGCGCGGGAGCAGCGGGGACTGAAAGGACACCCCAGGGACGGGGACAAAGGGCTCGGCACATCGCCCGGGATACCCACGGGATCACGGCCGGGCTCCGGCATGCTGGCGAGAAGGCCCCGCGTATAAGGATGGCGCGGCCTTGCGAAAAAGGCATCGCGGGGCGCAGCCTCGACGATCTGGCCGGCATACAGCACCGCGATCCTGTCGCAGATCTCCCAGGCCGCTCCGAGGTTATGCGTTGCAAACAGAATAGCGACGCCGCGCTCCGCCGCGATGCGGCGCAGCAGCCTCAGGATCTGTGCCTGCACGATCGCGTCGAGCGCGGCGGTCGGCTCGTCGGCAATGATGATCCGCGGCTGCGGCAGGAGCGCCATGGCGATCATTACGCGCTGGCGCTGGCCGCCGGAGAGCTGGTGCGGATACCGGGCCAGGATCTTGCGCGGTTGCGGTAGCTGGACAGCAGCGAGCATCTCCAGGGCCGCCGCCTCGTCGATGCGCCGCGAGCCGCCGAAGCGTCGCCGTTTCCGGGTGGGCGCCGTCCAGCGCATCAAGTCGGCGATCTGCGTGCCGACGCGAAAGAGCGGATTGAAGCTCGCATACGGATCCTGCGGCACCAGGGTGACAAGGCGACCGCGAGCGTGACGCGCGGCCTCGCTATTCTGCAGCATGTCGATGCCGTCGAGCCGGATATGACCGCCGTCGATCCGGGCCTGATGCTCCGGGAGCATTCCCAGGATCGCGCGGGCCAGCGTGGTCTTGCCGCAGCCCGATTCACCGACGAGCCCAACGATCTCGCCGGGGCCGACTGCGAGATCGACACGGTCCAGCACACGGGCCGGCCCCTGAGTGGTCCCGAAGCCGAGGGAGAACTCGCCAATGTCGAGGACTGGCGTCATCGTCTCACAGGGACGGCCCGGCTCGCGGGTCGAGGATGTCGCGAAGGCCGTCGCCGAACAGGTAGAAGCCGAGAACGGTCAGGAAGATCGCCATGCCGGGCGCAAGCGGATACCACCACGCCTCCGGCAGGTAGTCGCGGCTTTCCGCGATCATGCGGCCCCATTCCGGCGTGGGTGGTGGCGCGCCGAGCCCCAGGAAGCCGAGCGTCGCGGCGGCCAGGATCGTCGCGCCCACGCCGATCGAGGTCCGCACGACGATCGACGAGGCGATGGCCGGCAGGATATGCAGGACCATGACCCGCCAGGGCGAAGCGCCCAGCGCCACCGCCGACTCGATGAAGACCTCGTTGCGGATCGAGCGCGTCTCCGCATAGACCAGCCTTGTCCAGAACGGCCAATAGGTGAGCGAGAGCGCCAGGACGACGCTCTCGATCGATGGGCCGAGCGTCTGCGTGATCGCGATCGCAAGCACGATCTGCGGCACGGCGAGCGCGATGTCGGCGATCCGCATCAGCGCGTCGCTGATCCAGTTGCGATAGTAGCCGGCGACGAGGCCGATCGGCACGCCGATCAAGACGCCCATGGTGACCGTGACGCTCGCGATCAGCAACGTGACACGCGCACCGAAGACAACGTTCGTGAAAATGTCGCTCCCCATGCGATCGGTGCCGAACGGCGCGCCGGAAGAGGGCGGCATCAGCCGTTGCTTGATGTCGAATTCGGCCGGGGCGAGCAGCGGTGCCGACAGCGCGACCAGGACGAGGAGCGCAAGCAGGACGAGGCCAAGCAAAGCCACGGGATCGCGCGCGAGGCGCGTGACAAGGCGGCTCATGCTGCCCCGCGAGGATCGATCGCCGCCTGCAGCAGGTCGACCAGGAGGTTGAGAAGGACGAAGAGCGCGCCGGTGCACAGCGTGACGCCCATGACGGCGTTGTAGTCGGAGTACAGGATCGACCGTACGGCGTAGCCGCCGAGCCCGGGCCAGTCGAAGACGGTTTCGACCACCAATGCGCCGGTCAGCAGAATGCCGAAAATGAGCCCGAGCTGGGTGACCGTCGCGGCCAGAGCCATGCGCAGCACATATTTCCAGATGATCACGCGACGCGGCAGCCCCATCGCCGTCTGGTAAGCGACCGAGGGCGAAGCGATGACGTTGATCACGCTGTTGCGCGTGAAGCGCAGTATCGTCGCCGCGGCGGGCAGGGCCAGGGTCAGGGCCGGCAGCACGAGATGTGCCAAGGCTGAGACGAGCAACTCGCCGTCACCCCCGATCACTGCGTCCACGACGACCAGACCGGTCACGGTGCCGGGCGGGAAGCCGTCGATCCGGCCCGACAATGGAAGCCAGTTCAACGCCATCGAGAACAGGAGCTGGAGCTGGATCGCAATCCAGAATGACGCGAGCGCCATGCAGCAGACCGTCGCCACGCGCAGGACATGGTCCAGCCACGAATTGCGGTGCAGGCCGGAGAGCACGCCGAGAGGGATGCCGATCAGCGCGGCGAGCAGCACGGCGACAATCGTCAGCTCAAGCGTCGCCGGCAACCGGGCCAGGAGGTCGTCGGCAATCGGCTGCTGCGTATAGACGCTGATCCCGAGATCGCCTCGCGCGACGTCACGCACATAGCGGAAGAATTGCGACGGCAGCGGCTCGTCGAAACCGAAGCTCTGGCGAACCTCCTCTATCTGCGCCGCCGACGCATTCTCGCCGGCGGCCAGTACGGCCGGATCCACGGGGACCAAACGCGACAGCACGAAAACGAAGGCAAGGAGTCCGAACAGAGTTGGCGCAAACCATATCAGCCGGTTCGTCGCCAGCGAGAGCCAGTTCATCAAACTCCTCCAGCCTCACGCGCTTCCGGCTCTCAACCCTTCATCGAAGCCCAGCGGAAATCCTGCCCGTTGCTTACGGGCGAGAAACGGATCCCTGAAACCTTGCTCGAGTAAGGCCCATACCAGCGCGTGTTATACACGAAGATGCCCGCGGCATCGTCGCTGACGATCTGCACCATCTTTTCGTAAAGTGTCTGCCGTTCCGGCTGGCTGTCCGAGACAAGCGCCCGGTCGAGAAGCTTATCGAACTCGGGATTGCTGTAGTAGGACAGCGACCGCTGCCCGTGGTAACGCGTGCCGAAACCTTCGCCGACCCAGTTGTTGGGGTCGACATAGAAGGTGCTCCGGAAAAGCGGTACGATGTCGGCGCGGGTGTCCGCGCTGGAGAGGCGGTTCGCCACCACCGACCAAGGCGAAACCTCGACCTCCGCCTCGATCCCGATCTGGCGCAGCGTGTTTTGGAACAGGATGGCGGCCTGCTCGGAATCGCTGAATCCGGCGAGCGCGTTGATGGTGAGCGTCCGGAGCGGTTGCTTCACCTGCTTCAACTCTTCCCGAGCCTTGTCGAGGTCGAAACGATACCCCTTCAGCCCGGGCGGCGTGCCCCACATGGTGTTCGGGATCGGGCCGGGGTTGCGCGAAACCGATCCGCCCATGATGCTGCCGATGAATCCGTCATAGTCGAAGGAATAGGCAAGCGCGCGCCTGAAATGCACGTCGTTCAGCGGCGGCTTGCTATGGTTCAGGGCGAGCAGAAAGACACGCATCGACTCCTGCTCGATGATCTGCACGTCCTTCGATTGACGGAGCCGCCGGATCTGGTCGAAGGGCATCGATCCCTCCGCCCCCTGGAGGTCGCCCCGTATCAGCCCGAGCACGCGGGTGTTCGTCTCCAGCACAGTGCGACATTCGAGTTCTTCGATCGGGTCGCCCGCCCAACCGGCAAAGTGCTCGGCAAAGCGATGCGCGGTCCATCCGACGGCCGGATCGTAGCGGTCCAGCGCATAGGATCCCGAGCCGGCCTCGTTGCGCGCCAGCCAAGCCTCCCCCCAGTCGCCATCGACCTCGTGGCCCTTCACCAGCGCGCTGTTTACGACCAGGATGTCCGGCACCGTCACCAGAAAGATCGCCGAGGGGCTCGCCAGATTGAAAACGACCGTATGCGGATCGGGCGCCTCGGTCGTGCCCGGCTTGATCGCGCCGAGATAGAGGCTTGCCGGGCCTTTCTTCAGGGCGATGATGCGCTCGATCGAATAGACCACGTCGAGGGAGGTCACAGGCGAGCCGTCGTGAAACGTGGCGTCGCGCCTGAGCGTGAAGGTGTAGGCCTTTCCGTCTGCGGAGACGGCATGGCTTTCGGCGAGCCATGGGATCAGCCTGGGCGGGTTGTCGACGCAACGATAGAGACCGTCATAGAGATTGAACCGCACCGCCGCGCGCGAAGCGTCGAAGAGCGTGTGAGGGTCGAGGGTGTCGTATAGGGTGTTGTTCGCAAAAACGAACTTCTCGGGCGGCCGGCCGAAGGCGCTGCCGCGGAAAGCCGGCAACAGGGCCGCCGAGCCAACCAGGATTTTCAAGGCGTCTCGGCGAGACGTCGTCATTTCTTATTCCAAAGGAACGTTAGTCGGACGTCGAGGACGGAACGATCGAGCATAATGCGACCATGCTGCGACGGAGGTTAATTAAGGTAAAAATCGGTGAAAGGGTACGGCCTCGCTTCCTTTCCGGTACTATCTCTAAATTGTTGAAACCGCTGCACTACCCGCCTGCGATGAATTCGCCGAGCATGGAATCCTCGCCATGGGCGGTCGTTGACTGTGGACTTGCAGCAAGCACAACCTTAGAAATAGTTCGTTGAGAAGGATCCGACGATCAGGCTGCGGATCCCCCGCGGCACGAGCCGCGATCGCGCTTTCAAGGGAGATTTGGGCGGCTGCTTGCATAAGGGTCATTGCAGGACATGGTATCACCTAGCCCCGAACCTGATAACAAGACCTATATATTCGGCCCGTTTCGGCTTCTGCCCAAGCGGCAGCTTCTGCTGCGCGAAGGTCTCCCCGTAAGGATAGGCGGAAGGGCGCTCGATATCCTTACTTTGCTCGCGCACCGATCGGGTGAGGTCGTCAGCAAGACCGAGCTGCTGGAATTCTGCTGGCCCAGCACTTTCGTCCATGAGAGCAATCTCAAAGTCAATATTGCGGCATTGCGCCGTGTCCTCTCCGAGGGAGGTACGGAATCCTACATTGCAACGGTCGCCGGTCGCGGATACCGCTTCGTCGCACATGTGGATGTCGAACAGACGGAGGCTCCTGCTCCGGCTCGACTGGTCGCCACACCGGCGAGACCGCTCCTCAAGCATCCCACCGTCATCGGCCGATCGGATGAGATCGAGTGCCTCGCCACGAAACTTGCCAACACCCGCTGCGTCACGATCGTCGGCCCCGGCGGGGTGGGCAAAACCACCATTGCGCTTGCGGTTGCCCATCATGTGCTGGCCAACTATCCGCACGGCGTCTGCTTTATCGATCTGTCGACAGTCGGCGATCCTCAATACGCGACGGCCGCAATAGCCGCCGGCGTGGGTGCCCGGCAGCGCTCCGAGGATACACTCTCGGAAATCATCGAACTCGTGCACGATCGGCAGATGCTGCTGATACTCGACAATTGCGAGCACCTGTCTTCAACAATGACGGCGATCGTCAACCGCCTGCTGGAAAGCCTGCCCACAGTCACCTTGCTCGCCACCAGTCGCGAGCCGCTGCGAAGCGTGTTCGAGCAAGTTCACCGTCTGCCCAGCCTCGATGTGCCGCCGGCGGATCAAGGTGTGACTGCGAAAAGCGCCCTCGAATTCGGCGCAGTTCACTTGTTCGTCACCCGCGCGCAGCAGCGCGGCAAGTATGTCTTGAGCGATGCGGATGCGCCGTTGGTTTCGGCGATCTGCCGTCGCCTCGACGGCATTCCGCTCGCCATCGAACTGGCGGCCACCAAAACGTTCACGTTCGGCGTACCGACCTTGCTCACCATGCTCGAGCAGAGGTTCCTCCTGCTGAGCAACGGTGAGCGGCTGGCGCCGCTTCGTCAGCAGACCCTCCTGGCGACCCTCGATTGGAGCTACCGGCTGCTGTCTGACGATGAGGCCGCCCTGCTCAGGCTTCTGTCCGTCTTCGCGGGCGTGTTCCGGTTGCAGGACGCCATCGCCATGTCCGAGGTGGCAGCGTTCGATGCGACGCAGACGATCGATGCCCTCGAGCGGCTGACGAACAAATCCCTCGTATACGCAGACTATCAAGACGGTTCGATACGCTACAGGTTGCTTGAGAGCACCCGAGCCTATGCGGCCGAGAGGCTTGAGGATGCGGGCGAGCGGGACAGCGGTTTGCGGCGGCACGCCCGGCATATCCTCGCCTTGTTCGAGCGGGCTGCAGAGGAATTGGAATCGCGCGAGAAGCGCGATTGGATGGCCGACTATGCAGACCGGGTGGACGATCTGCGCAATGCGATGTCCTGGTCGTTCGGCAAGACGGGCGATCGGATGCTTGGAATCCGGCTGACGGCGGCCGCGATACCCCTATGGTACGAGTTGTCGTCGCTGTCTGAAATGCAATCCCGTGTGGAGCGCGCGCTGCTTGCGGCACGCGAACTCGGCGATTGTCCAACCGATCTTACGATGAAGCTGGTTGCGGCGCGGGCGTCCGGAATGAGCTTTGCGCAGCACCTCGCGCTTTCCACCGAAGCGGCCTGGAACGAATGCTATACGCTCGGCGTCGAAGCCAAAAACATCAAATATCAGCTCTTTGGCCTCTGGGGACTGGCGGCGCATCTTATCTACGTCGGCAGGCCACTCGAAGGAATCGACCGGCTCCGCCAATTCATTGCTCTCGCCGAGGCGCAAGCCGATTGGTCGGCGGTGGACGAAGGGCAACGTATGATGGCGCTGGCAGAGATGTATGTCGGCAAAGTATCGAGCGCCAGGCAGCGGCTCGAGATACTCGCCGCACGGTATCACAGGCCTAGCGAGCCTGTGCGGTTCGCTCGCTTTCAGGCGGAGCGGGGCGTGGCGATCGGGTGCTCGCTGGCACTCGTCCTATGGGTATCCGGCGAGCCGGGCAGGGCCATGCAGGTGGCGCGGGAGGCGGTCGAGAGAGCCGACGCTTCGGGGCATGTGGTCTCGCAATCGAATGCCCTGGCCGTTTTTGCGGTTCCTATCACCTTGTGGTCCGGCGACTACGAGAGCTGTGCCAGGTTCCTCGTCATGCTCGAGGAAAATGGCCGGCGCGAGGATATCGGCATCTGGCGGGAGTGGTTTCATTTCTTCAAGAGCGCGCTTCGCGCCAAGCGGCAAGAGCCTGGTGCCGCGGCGGAAATGAAGGCAAGGCTCGACGACCTCATAGCGGCACGGAACCTGTTGCGTGCTCCGATGCACTACAGCATGGTTGCGGAGGCACTTCTCGATGCAGGGGCGTTGAAGGACGCGAGGGTCGTTATCGAGAACGCCCATGCGCTCGCAACCGAGCAGGTTGCCAACTGGTGCCTGCCCGAGATTTTGCGGATCGCCGGTCTGGTGGAATTGCGGTCCGGCGACGCGGGCAAAGCTGAGCGATTGCTCAGGCGTTCGATCGCGGAAGCCTCGACGATCGGTGCTTTGACGCTGGAGCTTCGTGCAGCGCTTTCACTCTCTGCGAAGCTGGAAGGGGACGGTCACCACGCCGAAGCGTTCAACCTTCTCGAAGCGAGTTGTGCCAAGTTTCGTGAGGACGGCGCGTTCGCGGATTTGAAGGAGGCGCGTGCGCGTCTTCGTACACTCCGGCTATTGGCCGACAAAAAGCTCTCCTTCGCGTGATCGGGTGCCCACGCCCCGACAGCGTCCAATTCCAGTTTCAAAGAACCAGGCCGGGCGGCCGGTCTAACTTGTAAAGAATAGGGTCGACGTGCCCCGGTTGGCGCCGGAAGCCACCGTCTGCGTTGACAGCAAATGCGCCTCAAGCGGCCATCGAGCTTCGCAGGCAGGCCCACCATCTAATTACCTATTTTTACCACCGGTTTGGCGCTTTCGGTGGTACTCAGACTGGTAAGCGACAATGGCTTGTGCCCGGTCCGGGCAAGTCCAGTCGATCAGGCAAATCCTGTTCTTCAAACGATGGCCGCCCAGGCAGCCACGCTGCGGCGCATGCGTCCGGCGCATGAACAGTGTTGAGAGGTCGGTCCGGGTCGGCGGCACGATCGTGGGCGCCGGCGGCGCGAGCGCGAGGACGCTCGGGCAGGACATCGCCGTGGCGGAGGCTGCCGCGGCGGTCGTCAGTGCGAGCTGAACTATCGATAAGAGGAGAAGCACATGAAAGCCGCCCGCATCCATGAATATGGAAAGCCTGTCGTCCTCGAAGACGTGCCGATCCCGGACATCGAATCGGACGAAATCCTCGTCCAGGTGAAAGCGTGCGGCATGTGCCGTTCGGATGCGCAGCTCATCGACGGCTACTTCCGCCCCTTTGCAGATATCCCGACGCCGATCACGATCGGCCACGAAATCTCGGGCACCGTTTATAAGATCGGCAAGAATGTCCCGACGATTTCGGGCTTCAAGGAAGGCGACCCTGTCGGCGTGGCGCCGGGCTGGGGCGACGGAATCTGTCGTCACTGTCTCGTGGGCAACACCCACATCTGCCCGAACGTGCGCTGGCCGGGCTTCGGCCCTTATGGTGGATTTGCCGAGTATATTCCGGTGCCGGCCCGCTACCTCGTCAAGGCGGACAAACGCCTGACGTTCGAACAGATCGCTCCCCTCACGGATGCCGGCCTGACCCCGTATCGGGGCATCAAGAAGCTGCGCGACGCTGGCGCGCTCGGGCCTGGCAGGGTCATCGGCGTTTTCGGCATCGGCGGACTAGGCGCCTACGCGGTTCAGTACGCGAAGCTGCTTGGCGCAGGCGCCAAGGTTGTCGCGTTCGCTCGCAACGCCGACAAGCTGGCCGTCGCGAAGGAGAACGGCGCCGACCACGTCATCGCCGTCAAGAACAAAACCTCCGATACGATCGCGGCAGAGCTCGAGAAGGCGGTGGGCCAGAAGGACTTGGACGCGATCATCGACTGCGCAGGTGCCACGGAAATGATGGAACTCGCTTTCAGCATTCTTGGGATCAGCGGACACTACGCCAATGTCGGATTGGTCGGTGAGCGCATCAGCGTGCCGCTGCTTCCGCGTGTGAACCGCGAGCAGACGTTCCACGGATCCTACTGGGGCAACAATGTCGATCTCGCGGAAGTGCTGTCGCTGGCCGCCCAGGACAAGGTTCGCCACACGACCAACCTCTTCAAGTTCGAACAGATCAACGAATACCTCGATCGGATAAGGGCCGGAGAAATCGTCGGCAGAGCCGTGATGAAGTGGTGATGCTGAAATGGCGTCAGTCAGGGCATTGGCGCTGAAACTCGCAGGTGTCTGGGCTGAACTGGGCGACAGCCTGCGAGGCGGAAGTAAAGCGCGCCGCCTTGCGATGGCCGGATGCATGCATCAGCTCCGATTGTCATTGGATAGCAAGCAGTCATTTTGCCGATCACCTCAGGAGGATTTCATGAACAAGGGTAAAGTGCTTGTCGTCGGTTCGAATGCCACGCGGATCGAGATTCAGGGAGGCGGCACGGGGCCGACCGGCCAATATCTCAACGAAACCGTCGTGCCTGCCATGGCCCTTGTCGAGGCAGGTTATGAAATCGTGCTGGCGACGCCCGACGGCACCAAGCCGTATATCGACCCGGTGTCGGACTTTGCACAGCATTTCGACGGTGACGTAACCGCTCACCAGCGCGGGCGCGCCTTCTTCGATGACTATCCCGCGATGGTCGATGTCCGCACGTTGCGATCGGTGATCGACGGCGGGCTCGACGACTATGCGGGCGTCTTCGTGCCCGGCGGCCAGGCACCGGTCGTCGATCTCATGCAGGATGCCGATCTCGGCGAAATCCTGCGCCACTTCCACGTGCGCGGAAAACCCACGGCCTTCCTATGCCACGGGCCGATCGCCTCGCTTGCCGCACTGCCAAGAGCTAGGGAATATCGGGCCGCCTTGATTGCCGGCGACCTGTCCAAAGCGTCTGAACTGGCGAAGGGCTGGCAATATGCCGGCTACAAGATGACGGTGTTCTCCGCCAGCGAGGAAAAGCCGATCGAAGAACAGATTCTGCACGGCAAACTGTATTTCACCATGCCCGACGCATTGCGCAGGGCAGGTGGCGATGTCACCACGACCCCGGTCGATTTCTCGCCCCATGTCGTCGTGGACCGCGAGCTGATCACTGGCCAGAACCCGCGATCGGATCATCCGCTCGCAGCGAAACTGGTCGAAGCCCTCGACCGGGCGGCCGTTTCGGCGTGACCCGACATGAAGGCAGGATTCGCGCAATTCATCGGGAGCCTTCGGTATGACGCAATCGCCGGCCAAGATCACCGCCATCCTGACGGCTCATCCCGGCAAGGCGGCCGACTTGCAAGCATTGCTCGTTGGTATGGCGCCGCTGTGCCGGGCCGAACCCGGCAATCTGCGCTGGGATGTCTGGCGCGACCAGGCGCAGGGCGAGCGCTACATACTCGACGAGCTCTACCGGGACGCCGCCGCGGTCGAGGCGCATCGGCAGGCGCCGCATTATCAAGACTATCTGGCCAGGATCCCCGCACTGGCTGACCGGACGGCATTTGTGCTGGAGGCGGTCACCTCGGCAAAGTAAGGGGAAGAGGATGATCGAAGTCGTGCAAGCCTTCGACCGCGCGCATATCGCGGCGCTGCCGACGGATGATGCGTCCGCGCTGGAGACGAAGCTGGCAACGGCACGCGCACTGCCCCAGGATCGCGCCGTATGGTCGAAGCGGAACGATCACGGTGAGTGCTCGGCAGTGCCTCATGCCCTTGCAGTCGATAAATGCGGAAATGCTCGGTCGCGCCCAGAGATTGCCTTCCTCACATGGGCGCGACCGGATGACGTGGCTAACTAGTTTGCTGGTGCAAGCGCAATCAGCTTGCCGTCCGGGCTGACAACGCAACTCAAGGCAGTACCTCCCGCATCTACTGCCAGTCGAAAATTGCCGCCGGGGCCGCCGAACCAGGAGACGTCAGCTTCGACATTGCCGGTCGACTTCGCGGTGCCAGCAGCGGCTCCAGTATAGGCGTCGGCATGTTTGAGGCAGGTGTCGACCGCCACCTGCGGAATGTCGGCAGCGGCGCTTGCGCCGGCTGACAGCAAAAGTGCAATTCCTGCAATTGCGAGATGTTTCATAGCCGTTTCCTTCCTTGGGGGGTGTATTGCAAAAATTGTATAAAATACCTGTCATCACAGGGGGCGATAGGCGGATGTAAAAGGCCGTCTTTACCCATGGGAAGGTATACCACGCGGTTTTTTTGAGACGATATTGTCCTTAGGGGAAGTACTCATGCAAAGTTCACGATGGCTTATCTGCGAAGGTGGCGGTCGTGGGCGACCCCGGACGCGTCCTCAAGGGTAAGGCGCGTCATGAAAGTCGATCTCCAGCCGCTGCGCCCTGCCGAAGATGGCGCTGAGGCGCGCTCGCTCGGTCGGCTCCAGACGAGGGCCGGCCGCGTCGAGTTCCGCTTTCAGCCATAGCGCCTGCGCCGCGAAATCCGGATGCGCGTGAAGGTCTACCCATTCCCTCAGAAGCGGATCGGTGATGCGGCGCTCGCTCGCCTGACGGCACCACGTCCAGTACATCCATTCGGCGGCGAACATGGCGGCGACGGTGTCGAGATAGAAGCCGTCGTGTGCGATCTCCAGCATCCCGTCGCGGAAAGCCGCGACCTGCGGAATGTTCGTATCGAAAGCCGACGGGTCGATGCCGCGGGCGGCGAATGTCTTCTCGAAATAGGCGATCTGCTGGTTGGCGAGCGCGTCGAGCACGCCGACCAGCCAGCGCTTCTGTTCGATCGTGCCGGCCTTGGCCGCCGCATAGGCGAAAATCGATATGGCCGTATCGACGAAAGCGCCCTCGAAGACGAGATAACGCTCGAACGCCTCTTTCGGCAGGCGGTCCTCCTTGATGTCGTTTATGAAACGATGATTGACCATCGCATCGAGCACGTCCGCATTCTCGCGAAGAATCTGTTCGGACAGGGTTTCGCTCATTTCAAAGTTCCAGCGCCGGACGTGCCTGTTCGACAAAAGCTTTCACCCGGTCCGGATCGACGGGGTTCCACCAGACGCCGTCCTTCTTCAGCGACGACGCGACGATGACGCCGTTGGTGCGTTTCAGGATCTCGGCGATGTTGGACTTGTCGACCCCCGAACCGACCAGAAGCGGCAGATGCGTCGCGGCGCCGATCTGCTCGATCTCCTCCATGGTGGCGGTGTTTCCGGTCCGCTGGCCGGTAGCGATCACGGCATCCGCGTCGAAGAAGGCCAGGTCGCGCGTCAGTTCCTCGATCGTCCGGTCGGCGGTGATGGCGTGCGCACCGTGTTTGACATGGCTGTCGGCGAACACCTTGATGTGCTCGGCCCTCAGCAGCGAGCGGTAACGCATCGCTTCCGCCGCCCGCCCTTCCATGAAACCCTCGTTCGCCACATAGGCATTCGCCCACTGGTTGACCCGGATGAACTTCGCGCCGCCGGCCATCGCGATCGCGAAGGCGGGTATAGGCGCGTTGGCGAGCACGTTGATACCGAGCGGCACACCCACGGCGCGCGCGATGCGATCGGTGACCACCGACATGAAGGCGGCGGTCTCGGGGCCAATATCCTCGGGCTTCGAGAACGGGATGTCGCCATGGTTCTCGATAATCAGCCCATGCAGGCCGCCTCCGACGAGCGCCTCCGCGTCGCGCATGCAGTCGTCGTAGACCGCATCCAACGATGTTCCGCGATAACGCGGCGCACCGGGGAAGGGGGGGCAATGGATCATTCCGATCAGCGCCTTGTCGCGCCCGAAGATTTCCCTTATGGCGCCTGAATTATTGTCGGATATCGTCTGCATTTGCCTTCTCTCTTCGAAAGTCTGACATGCGTTCTTATGTGATCGGCAACGTCGCCATCGACGAAACCATTGCCGTTTCCTCCATGCCCGAAGCCGGCGCTTCCATTCTCGGCAGCGAGGAGACCCGCGATCTCGGCGGCAAGGGTGCTAACCAGGCGGTCGTCATGGGCCGCAGCGGCGTTCCCACCACGCTTGTCGCCGCCGTCGGCGACGATTTTCGCGCAGGCACGATCCGCGAGCAGCTTGCGGGAGAACCGGTCGATGCGCACCTTGTCGCGCTTGCCGGCCGCGCCAGCGATTTCTCCATCATCTTCACCACTCCCGACGGCGAGAACGCCATCGTCACGACGACCGACTCGGCCGGTGCGCTTTCGCTCGACGATGCGCTCCTCGCCCTTGCCGCCGCCGAACCGGGCGACCTCGCGGTCCTGCAGGGCAACCTCAGCGAAGAGGTGACCCGCGGCATTCTCTCTGCGGCGAGAGAGCGGGGCATGGTCACTGCCTTCAATCCCTCGCCGCTCCGGCCGTACTTCACCGGCCTCTGGCCGCTCGTCGACATCGCATTCCTCAACAGGGGCGAGGCGGAGCAGCTTGCCGGCACGTCGGGCGCCGAAGCCGTCTCCCGCCTGATGCAGGCCGGCGTGCGCCGCGTCGTGCTGACGCTCGGCGGCGACGGCGCCTTGCTCGGCTCGGACACTGGAGTCGAGCCGATCCCCGCCGTGGCGGCCCGGGCGGTCGATACGACCGGCGCCGGCGACACCTTCATGGCGACTGCGCTTGCCTCGGCCCTTTTGCGCGGCGTTACGCTCGACCGGCGTGCCGTCGCCCATGCGTCCGCCGCCGCCGCCTTGACCGTCAGCCGCTGCGGAACCCGGTCCGCCTTTCCGACCCGCCAGGAGCTGGAAGACATCCTCGCACGATGAGCGGCGCGGTTTAGCGTGCGTCCGAGAGCCAGCCCAAAATATTCTTCCACAGGCGGCCATAACCTTCCCACTCGCAGAATGCTGGCGACAGCCAGTGCGGGCCGATGTCCGAAGTCCAGGCAGCGGTGCGCCCCTTGCCGAAGCTGCCGGTGACGAGCAGCGGGTGCCCGCCCTGGTCGTCGGGCAGGCGCGCGACAATCTCAATGTCGCCGCGCTCGCGCACTTCGACTTCATTGACGCCAAGCAGCAACGGCCAGTCGCCGCCGAGGCCGGCCACCGTGGCATGGTCCGGCTTGGTGACCACGGCGGTCGCACCTTCCGGAATTTCCACGCGGTCGTCGTAGGGCAGGCATTTGACAGGCAGCACGTCCTCCACCGGCGTGCGCCGCCAGCGGGCCTTGCCGTCAATACCCTGGAAGGAGAAATAGCCGCCGACCATCAGCAGGCCCCCGCCTTTCTCGACCCAGGCCTTGATGAGTTTCAGCCGGTTCGGAACCGTCTTCGAATGGAGCCAGACGGCAGGCGGCAGAAGCAGCGAATTCGCGCCGATGTCGGAGAGGATGATGACGTCGTAAGGGTCGAGCCCGGCCATATCGAACGGGAACTTTTCCACCGCCTCGTGCGCAGGCATGTAGGTGAGGTCATACGCGCTGCCCTCCAGCGCCTTCACCAGCGGCTCCGCGCCCAGATGGAACGTGACGCTGCCGAAGTGGTCGAAGCCTTTGTAATGCGTGGCCGAGCTGACCCAGCTTTCGCCGACGAGAAGGACTTTTTTGGTCATCGTGTTTTCCGTTTCTTATGTTCCGTCGTGTCGCCTGCTTCAGCGTCTCGCCTCGAAGACCGATCGCGGATTGTCCCGCATGAGGATGCCGAGGCTCTTTTCGTCCAGTCCGTGGCGGCGAAGCCGCGGCAGGAAATGGCGCAGGATATAGCCGTATCCGTTGCCGCCGTAGCGCGTCAGCATCATCTTCAGGAAGACGTCGTGCGAGAGCAGGATGCGGTCGCGGTGTCCGCGCTCGATCAGCCTGACGATGGCGCGCGCCGCCTCTTCGTCGCTCGGGCATTGCACCTGCTGGTCGGCGTAGAAAAAATCCATGCCGATCATGTCGTATTCGATGAAGGCGCCACGCGCGGCGAGCTCGCTCTGATAGTCGAGATCGCCATGCGAGGGATTCATATGACAGAGGATGGTATGGCGCAGGTCCGCTCCTTCCTCTTCCGCGATGTCTAGCACCTTGTGGCCGAGCCGGAACCAGCCCGGCAGATGCACCATCAGCGGCAAGCTGCTGCGCGCCTGCGCGCGGGCCGCGCCGCGCAGAGACTTTTCTTCCTCAGCCGTGAAGTCGGAGGAAACGCCGATCTCGCCGATCAGGCCGATCCGAATATCCGTGCCGTCGACCCCGACTGTGGCTTCCCGCACGATCTCGTCGGCGATCTGGTCGACGCTCATCGCAGCGACCTTGGCCGGATGCGAGCCGGCCAGATAGTAGCCGGCGCCCATGACGATGTTCAGGCCCGAGCCTTCCGAGATGCGCCGCAGTGCGGCCGGGTCGCGGCCGATGCCCTGGCAGGTGGGCTCGACCACCGTATGGCCGCCGAGTGTCGCAAAATCCTTCAGCTCGGCGATCGCCAGCGGCTCGTCGTCCAGCGTGATATTGTGCTTGTTGACGAAAGGGTCTTGGCGCAGCTCGCCGAGGATCTCGATGCAGACGAAGCTGGTCGCCAGATGTTGCCGTTCCGGCGTCTTCGGCGCATGCCACCAGCAGCGGCAGTCGTTCAGTATGTGCTCGTGCATCAGCGTGACGCCGAGCGCCGAGGCCTCGATAGGCCCCGCCACCGTCATCACCTTGCCCGAGCGTGTGTGGGCTTCCGAACGATCGCTCGCCATGGTCATCGTTTTCTGCCGCCGAGGCGGAAATTGGTGGTGAAGATGCGCGTGTTGAGCCAGATCGCCACCAGGATGATCGCGCCGGTCACGATCTGCGTGAAGAACGGCGAGATGTGCATCAGGATCAGCCCGTTGCCGATGACGGCGATGGTCAGCGTGCCCAGGATCGTGCCCAGGATGCTGCCACGCCCGCCCATCAAAGACGTGCCGCCCAGAACCACCGCCGCGATCACCTGCAGTTCGAAGCCGACCGCGGCGTTCGAGGAACCGGAGCCGAGACGCGCGGCAATCAGCAGCCCCGCTATGGCGCACGCTACGCCCGAGACGAGGTAGACCGAGGCGACGATCCACTTCGCCGGCATGCCGACGCGGCGCGCGGCCTCGAGGTTGGAGCCGACGGCGACGACCTGCCTTCCATACTTCGTCGAGGCGATCACCACGTAGCCGACGACAGCGACCGCGGCGGCGATGAGGGCAGGGACGGGCATGCCGAGAAATTCGCCGCGTCCGAGCGCCAGGAAGCCCGGAACGCCGTTGATCGGGATCGAATAACCCTGGGTGAGATAGAGCGCGAAGCCGCGCACGATCGACAGCCCCGCCAGAGTGACGATGAAGGCCGGTATGCCCTGATAGGCAACGAACCAGCCCTGAAGGATGCCCATCAGCCCGCCGAAGGCGATCATGCCCACCACCACGACCGGCCAGGGAGTGCCCATGGCGAGCACGATCGCTGCGACGGCGTTGACCAGCGCCACCTGCGACCCCACCGACAGGTCGATGCCGCCGGTGATGATGACGAAGGTCATCGCCACCGCGACGACGAGGATGGGTGCGGCCTGCCGTATCACGTTGAGGATGTTGCCCGCCGTCAGGAACGTGTCGGTCGTGGCCGAGAAGTAGATGAGGCAGCCGAGGAAGAAGGCGGTGATGGAGAGCACCTGCGCGTGCTCGCTTATGAAGTCGGCAAGCGGCGAGCCTGCCGCGCGTTCGGTATAGGCGGTCAATGGCGTTCTCCCCCGACGATGAGTTTTACGAGATCTTCGAGGTCGGTCTTTCCAATGTCCCGTTCGGCGACCTTGGTGCCTTCATACATGACGGCGATGCGGTCGCAGACGCGGAAGAGATCCTGCAGGCGATGGGTGATGAGCACGACCGACACGCCCTTGGCTTTCACCCGATTGATCAGCGCGAGGACCGCTTCGACTTCCGCCACGGCGAGCGCCGACGTGGGCTCGTCCATGATCAGCACCTTCGGGTTGAAGGATGCGGCGCGCGCGATCGCGATCGCCTGGCGCTGGCCGCCGGAGAGTTTCTCGACCTTGGCGGAGAGCCGGGGAATGCGGATCTCCAGCGCGTCGAGCATGGCGCGCCCTTCCTTCAACATGCGCGACCGGTCGAGGAATGGCCCTTTCGTCGGCTCGCGTCCGAGAAAAAGATTGCCGACCACGTCGACATGGTCGCAAAGGCTCAGATCTTGGAACACCATCTCGATGTTGCGGGCGCGCGCGTCGGCCGGGCCGGTGAGGCGCACCTCCTCGCCGTCGATGGCGATGGTCCCGCCATCCGGCAGGTAGGTGCCGGAGACGATCTTGGTCAGCGTCGATTTTCCCGCCGCATTGTCGCCGACCAGGCCGAGGCATTCGCCGGGATAGAGATCGAGGTCGACGCCGCGCAGCGCCTCGTGCGAGCCGAAGGTCTTGCGGATGTTGCGCAGCGAGACGCGCGGCACCCGTTGCGTGCCCGGCTGCCGGGGGAGTTTTTCTCCCCCGGCCCCGGCGTTTGGCTGCGTTGCCTCAGGCATCACTTGAAGATCGCCCGGTAAGGCTCGACGTTCTCCTTGGTGACGATCGTCACCGGCACCGCGATGTTGGCTTCCACCGTTCCGCCCTCGGAGAGCTTCTTCAGTGCGTCGACGGCGGCAGCGCCCATCGCTCCCGGGTCCTGCTGGATGACGGCCGCGACGTAGCCCGCGTCGATGCCGGCGATCGCCTGCGCCGTCAGGTCCCAGCCGAACAGTTTTACGCTACCCTGCTTGCCCTGGCTTTCTATCGCCGCGATGGCGCCCATCAGCGCCGGTTCCCCGGTTGCGTAGACGGCGTTCATGTCGGGATTGCCGGTTATAAGGTTCTCCGCGGCGGCAAGCGCGTTGTCCTGGATGTTCTGGCCGTCGACCACGCCGGCCTTGTCGATGCCGGCGGCGCCGCCCAGCGCCTTCTCGAAACCTTCCTGCCGGACGTTCTGGATGAAGGAGTTCAGCGCGCCGACGACGCCGTATTTCGCCTTGCCGTCCATGTTGGCCTTCACATAGTCGAGGAAGAACGCGCCCATGTCGGCGCCGGCCTTGGCGTTGTCGACGCCGATCTGCGCCTTCTGCGGGCCCTGCGGCAGGATGGCGTCGATGGCGACGACCGGAATGCCGGCATCCGCCGCCTGCTGCACCGCCGGCATGATGCCGTTGACGTCGATGGCGACGACGGCGATGCCGGCCACCTTCTGCTGGATGTAGGTCTCGATGGCGCTGTTCTGTGCCGCGGGATCGTTGTTGGCGTTGAAGATCACCAGCTTGACGCCGGCCGCATCGGCCGCCTTCTGGGCGCCTTCGTTCATCTGGTTGAAGAACAATGCCTGCTGGTTGATCTGCACGAGGGCGAAAGTCTTGTCCTGCGCCATTGCCGGGCCGAAGGTGAGGCCAGCGAGCGCGGTCGCCGCCAAGGCGGCTGCGATGGTTCTGCGGGTGAAGGTCATCGATTTATCCTCTGGTTGGTTGATCCGTTTTCCGTTGCATTTATTGTTTCGGCGGCGGCGCAACGGAGCTCCGCACGACGATTTCCACGGGCAGCAGTTCCTCGCCATGCGAGGTTTCGGACTGCTCCCAATCCGTTTCGAGAAGAAGCGCCAGCGCGCGCTCGCCAATGGCGCGCACCGGCTGCCGGATGGCGGTCAGCGGCGGCGCGAACAGATGCAGCGGCCCGACATCGTCGAAGCCGATGATCGACAGATCCTGCGGGATCGACACGCCCTGCGCCCGCAGCACCTCGATCAGGCCGATGGCGATCTCGTCCGAACTGGCGAAGATGGCGGTGACCGGTAAACCTTCGTCGAGAAAGCGCCGCGCCGCCCGCCGGCCGAACTCGGTCGTGTATTCGCCGCCATACCGGAACAGGCGCGCGGCTCCACCGGTTCCTTCCATCATCGCCTTTTCCAGGCCCTGGAAGCGGCGGCGGGTGCTGATCATGCCTTCGGCGCCGCCGATATAAAGCACGTTGCGGTGGCCGTTCTCGGCCAGGTGCCTGCCGGCCAGGTAGCCGCCCTGCACATTGTCGCAGAAAAGCTTCGGCACGGTGGTACCCGGCACGTCCTCGTCGACGACGACGACCTTGCCGGTGCGGTTGATAAGGCCGGCCAGTTCACCATTGTCGGGGTGGTTGGTGACAAACACCAGCCCGTCGACATGGTTGCGTTCCAGCATGCGCAGATAGGCGACCTCGCGGCCGGAGCGGTTCAGCGTCGCATAGAGCGACAGCGCCTTGGCCTCGCCATCCGCCTTCTGTTCGACGGCGGCGACGAGGGTGGCGAAGAACGGATTGGCGATGTCGGGAACGACCAGGCCGATCGTATCCGAGCGGCCGCGGCTCAGCCTGCGGGCGTGCGGGTTCGGCTCGTATCGAAGATCGCGGATGGCGGTTTCGATGCGCTGGCGTGTCTCGGCGGGGAGTTCGAGCGAGCCGTTGAGGAGTCGGGACACGGTGGTGACGGACACGCCGGCCGCGACGGCGACGTCCTTCAGACTCGTGGCTCGCTCCTTCGACATCTCGACAATCGCAGGTTGCTTGGTAAAGCGGTTTAGTAAAGCGCTTTACCATTAAGATGCGAAGGCCGTGGCGAGTCAAGCGGATTTGCGTGCGGTGCTGTGCGGTGAGGCCGGAATTGCGGGAGGGGTTTGTCGTTCGAATTTCAGCTATTGGTGGGAAGCAGAATGACCGTTTTCGGGCGATCAACCCCGGAAAGTTGCCTTGATCAATAAAACGAGCTTCGACCGTCCCGCCGAGGTTATATTAGGGCCTAGGGAAGATCTGTTGCCATACTTGATTGTTAATATTCTCTAGTCGTTCCGCCTGTAGCGCTTCGAATTCCTCATCATTTAACTCTATCGGCGCCACACTACGCTTGCTCGGGTATTTAAGTGGGGTGTAATTTAAGACTACAACCGATTTTCGCAGTTCCCTGTTCTCCGCGAATACACTTGCCTCCATTTCGTAAGTTCCGAGGTCCAGAGGCTTTAGTTTTACTTGGTAGGTGTCGGTTTCTCCTGCCTTTAGCCGTCGCTGAGCGCCAGGGACCACGATATTCTGGCCAATCTTGCTTGGATCGAGTTGCGCGGCATACGTATCCTCGGAGCCTATCCCACCACCCGAACCGGCGGGTTCATGAATCGATCCAAAGAACGTAGCCTTTCTTGCGTGTCCGTCTTTAGTTTTGTATTCGAATGCGATTGTCGTGCAGTATGCTGTAGATTTAAATGGGCCGCCATCGAAAACAAAAAGTTCAATGTTCTCTTCAACAGTGCCGAGATCTGTATGACGCACTACTAGTGGATTGGCAGTCGGGAATTCGGCCTTAGTGAACCATTCAATTTTTCGCTGGTACTCTAGAACGGCGATTCTATCGGTAAGATTTTCTTCCTTCAAATTCCAAAGTTCATCGTGTCCTTCTAAATAGAATCTTTCAAAATCGTCCCCGTTAATTGGTTCACATACGTCGATATCGAAAAGACTTACGGTGACTTGGGTAAAGTACATGCTTCCCCCTCCGCCGTTCACAAATGAAATCGGGGATTCTGGCGTCAGCCAAGGCTCCGAGGAGGTAAGCCACAATACAGGTTCATTGTCGGGAACGAAGTGAATGATCTGAACAAGGGTCCTGTCCACCAAAAGGTCGCGGGCTGTAGGATTACTCACGCTCACACGAATACTTGGGTAGATATGACCCCGCTCTCCGAACACTCCAATTCCTAACGGTAGTGGTCGCCCCGAAAGAAAGAGGTCCCGATAAAGATTTACTGTGTCGATGACAAGGTTCTCGCCATCCATTCGAAACGCGTAGTGCACTGGGGTTGTTGTGTCGGGAAGCTCGGCCGCAGCCGCACACGTAACCCAGCATTCGCTAAGTGCAGGCGCACGCGAGCCGGGTCCGATAACCGCATCGGGTTTCTGTTCCGGCGGCGGCAGTACTGTCGGACTCCCGAAGAAGATAATAACGAAGAGAGCGAGGGCACCGCCCGCGCGGATGGCAAATCCGCCAGCATCCCATCTAACGTTCACTATCCCTGGAATCGTCGCGCCGAATATGCCCCCGGCGAGCGCCATGACTGCACGCACCATGACGACTAAGTTCGGACTAACATCTTCATTTCGCCACAGTAGATAAAAAATCATACACAGGCACGCGGCAGCGGCGATGGTGGCGACGATCTTCTCCCAGTCCTTCATGCGTTTCCCCGTGTTTGACAAAGAGAACTACAAGTGCGAGCAAACTGCAAGCGACGCCTCACTCGCGGACTGCTATTGAGGGGGCGGCCGGTGATGTTGTGGGCTTAACATGGCAATCACTGTCCTTGACGAGCTATGGGGCACTCTACGGGTGATTAGCGGTTAGAAGAAGCTTGCGCGGCGCGACATTGCTTCTTCACTTCCGTGGTCGAGAACTGCCAGTCCGCTGTCGGCCCCGCTTAGGCCGAACTGCGCTGAACAAGCGGCAGGTTTCGAGCGCTCCGCAACCCAGCCTGAATGATTTACCTAGGGTCGCAAGCGGACCTATCCAACTCCATCCGCGAGATTCAGCGTTGGCGCAAGTTCGAAAAATCGTCTGCGGACGCTGGACGGATTCGCGCAGATGGTGGAGGAGGGACTGTCCATCTGAAAGTCGCTGGCCCTTGGTCATGCCTGTTACGCCAAAATCCACCAGGCGTGCGGCCAAAGCTCTGATTCTCCTTGCTTTTCCAAGCATGACATTTTTCGGGGCCGAGCTTGGTGTCCAGCCGGACAGCTAGCGGGGCAGGCCGCTATGCCTCGAAAAGTCGAGTTTTTCCAATGTGTTGTGCAGAAGTTCAGGATGTTTAGAGGATTATTATCCTAGGATTATTTACATCGTTGCCGACCGGTGCTACAATCCCCGCCGCCTGTGTTCGAAGGAGGACGGCAGTGGAGTTTGGAGACGCGAGTACGACAATCGAGCGATACCGGCAGGCGCTGAAGCACATCCTGCTGATGCTCGTCGGCATGGCCGAGATGGGGTTCGGCAGGCCGTTGTCGCTGGTGCTTGGGGAAGCCGCTGTCGCGCCGAGACCAGGACGGGCGGGAAAGACCGGGAGGAACAAACCGTCTCCGCCGCTCTGCCTGCCACGCCATCTCTACCGCGCCATTCTTCTGCTGCTGCGCCCGGCCGAATCCGCCGCACGCCGCCTGATCATCGCGGCGGCGAAAGGCATCGTGGTGGTGCTGCCACCGTTGCGTCCGCGAAAGCTCAAGCCAAAAATTTCCGACACGGTGGCCGCCATGCGCCGCCTCGGCCTCGCCGTCAGCCTGTCGAGAGAAGACTTTGCCCGCTATGAAGCCGAGCGGAAAGCCGCCGAACGCCGCGCCTCTCGCCCGCGCACATTGAACCTGCCGCTGCTCGACGCGCTCAAATATCCGTTCCGCATCCGCCGCAACTATGTGCCGGCGCATGCCGTGCCGCGCATCCGGTCGCTCGACGACGACGCGCCACGCATCCCCCTGCCGCCGCCGCCGTCGCAGAACGATCCGATCAATGCGGCGAAACTGACGCTCAGGCTGGATGCGCTGGGTCAGGCACTCGACGATCTTCCCGGCCAGGCGCAACGTTTTGCCCGCTGGAAGGCGCGCAACGACGCAGGCCTTGCACGCGACAAAGCGGCTCGCGACGCGGCGGCAGCGCAGGGCAAGCCTGGTCCGGTGCGGTTCCGGCGTTTTTCGCCGCTCCGGCGCGGGCGTCCGCCGGGCGGAAGATTGCCGCGTTTCGATCCGGACGCGCCGAAACGCAAGAACATCCGCGAGGTCGACGAGATTCTGGCGCATGCCAATGCGATGGCTTACTACGCGCTGGAGCCGCCGCGGCGCGATACGTCATGACGCGTGCCGGCAGGACCGGCGGTTCTCGAAAAGCAAAATATCTCAATGATTTAATGGCCAGCCGGAAAAGTCCGGGCGTGGCGGCGAAGATGGCTGCCTACAGGGGACAGTTTACTTTTTTCCGCACAAGGGCGCAGCCGCTTCAAGGCTGGCGCGGGCGGAAAAAAGTAAACTGTCCCCGGCGTTTGCGCCCCGCGCTTACACCATTCCATCCATTGGCAAAGCTGGCCGCTCCTCAGCGATCCAGCCTGCCGATCTCCCACAGCAGCGCCGCGCCGGTTCGGATGCCGTCGACGAAGCGCACGATCTCAAGATTTTCGTTCGGCGCGTGGTTGGCCTCGTCGGCGTTTGCGTAAGGCACCACGAACGAATGCAGGCCGAGGATTTTTGTGAACGCATATTCTGGCAGGCTGCCGCCGACCGTCGGATAGAGCAGCGGCTCGACGCCGCGCGCTGCCTCGACCGCCCGCCGGATCGGCGCGGCGAAGGGCGAGTCCATCGGCGTCTTCGACGGCAGCATGGCGTTCAGCGGCACGAACTCGACGTCCGGCGCGTGGCGCTCCACATGCAACCGTATCTTCTCGTAGACATAGTCGGGCGTCAGCGGCTCGACGAGGCGCATGTCGCATTTCACCAGAGCCTCGCAGGGCAGCACAGTCTTCGAGCCCGGCCCGCCGTAGCCGCCGTGAAAGCCGTTGATCGTCAGCGTCGGATGAAACATCAGCCGGTCATAGTAGCCGCGCTCCTTCGGGCCGTCGAGTTCGGCAAGACCGAGGTCGGCCTTCACCTGGTCGAGGTCGAGCGGCAGTTTTGACACGGCCTCGCGCTCGAAATTGGTGGCTGGGATCACCGGCTCGTTGATGCCTTCGATGGTGATCACGCCGTCGGGGTTTTTCATGGTGGCCAGAAGCTGCACCAGCTTCCAGATCGGGTTGGGCACGATACCGCCGAAATTGCCGGAATGGACGTCGCGGCTCGCCGTCCGGCAGCGCAGTTCGAAGCTGGCGACGCCGCGAACGCCGAAGGTGATCACCGGCAGTCCGGATTCGTGCAGCGGCCCGTCCGAGGTGACGACGAGGTCGGCCTTCAGCCGGCCGGCATGTTCCCTGACGAAGCTGGCGATCTGTGGGCTGCCGATCTCCTCCTCGCCCTCCAGCAAAAAGATGATGTTGCAGGGCAGGTCGCCATGCACCGCCAGATGCGACTCGATCGCCAGCAGTTGCGCAAAATGCTGCCCCTTGTTGTCGCCGATGCCGCGCGCGTAGATGCGCCCGTCACGGATGGTCGGCTCGAAGGGCGGACTGACCCACAGATCCAGCGGGTCCGGCGGCTGCACGTCGTAATGGCCGTAGAGCATGATCGTCGGCTTGTCGGGCGAGACGTCGCGCCGGCCGAGCACCATCGGATGGTTGGCCGTCGGCATCGCCTCCGCTTCCATGCCAAGGCCCTTCAGCGTCTCGACCAGCAGCGCCGCGACCTCGCGGATGCCGATATTGTGGGCGCTGATCGAAGGATGGCGGACATAGTCCATCACCCGCTCGATGAAGGAGTCGCGGTTGGCCTCGATGTGGTCGAAGACCTGTTGCAGATTCGGGTCGGCGGCCGTCATTGCACGCCTCCTTCATGGCGCGTGAGGAGTATGGCGCCGGTCTCGTGCACCGTGCCCGACCAGCCGGGCGGCACAAGCGTCGTGGTGTCGAGCTGGGTCAGGATCATCGGTCCGGAGAAGGAGGCGCCGGCGCCGAGCGCCGCGCGGTCGACCAACGGCGTCTTCGTCAGCCCGCCGCCGAAATGGACGGGCACGTGGTCGTAGGCTTCGACCTTGTCCGACGCCGGCAGCCTGATCGCCGGCTGCTGCGCGGTCAATCCGGTCGCCTCGATCCGCAGCGTGACGAGTTCGATCGCCGCATTCAGCGTGAAGCCGTAGAGC
Organism: Mesorhizobium sp. IMUNJ 23232; assembly: GCF_044326205.1. NCBI lineage: Bacteria > Pseudomonadati > Pseudomonadota > Alphaproteobacteria > Hyphomicrobiales > Phyllobacteriaceae > Mesorhizobium > Mesorhizobium sp. IMUNJ 23232. Next base: position 138,390 of record NZ_JBIRCY010000003.1, on the reverse strand, counting down.
GCTTGGTGCTCGGTTGCAAAGGCGGTTTCGGTCGCCTCGCGCGTGCCGGTCCAGCCGATGGCCAGCTCGCCGCCCTGGCCGTGGTAGCGCAGCAGCGCGACTTTTGCCGTGCGGCGCAGATGCTGGTCGACGCCTTCGACGCCAAGCCAGTCCTGCGCCTGCGTTTCGAGTTCGGCGAAGATGCCTTCCGCTTGCGCGACATCGATCGCACCGGCGCGCGGCAGCGCGCGGCTGAACTCGGCCTTGAGGTCGGCCGCGAGCAGCCCGTCGGCGCAGAGGATGCCGGGCGCCGGCGGAATCATGACGCTGGAGATATCAAGCAGCTCGGCCAGCGCCGTGCCGTGCAGCGGCCCCGCGCCGCCGAACGGCACCAGCGTGAACTGGCGCGGGTCATGGCCGCGCTCGATCGAGACGACACGCACCGCGCCGACCATGTGGTTGTCGACGATGGCGAGGATGCCGCGCGCGGCGTCCTCCGCCGACAGGCCGAGCGGCCCGGCGACCCGGTCGCGGATCGTGACCCTCGCGGCATCGACATCGAGGGCCATGCGGCCACCGAGCAGTTTTGCCGGAAGGTGGCCGAGCACGACATGGGCGTCCGTCACCGTTGCCTCGCGGCCGCCAAGACCGTAGGCGGCGGGCCCGGGCCGCGCTCCGGCGCTCTTCGGCCCGACGGTCAGCGTCTCGTCCGTGACGGCGGCGATCGAGCCGCCGCCGGCGCCGATCGTCACCATATCGACCATCGGCAGCGGCAGCGGCCATTCGCCGACCTTGCCATGCTGGGTCAGCCCGATCCTGCCGTCCTTGATCAGGCAGATGTCGGCGCTGGTGCCGCCGATGTCGACGGTGATGAGGTCACTGATGCCGCAGGCGGCAGCGATCGCCCTGGCGCCGACGACGCCGGCGGCGGGACCGGAAAGCGCGGTGAGAGCCGGCGCCTGGCGGATTGCGGCGGCACCCGCGACGCCGCCATTCGACTGCATCAGGAGCAGCGGCGCGGCCACGCTCTCATCCGCGAGACGCTGCTCGATACGGCCGACATAGGTGGTGACGCCGGGCATGACGCTGGCGTTGAGTACGGTCGTCAGCGAACGTTCGTATTCGCGCACCACCGGCAGCACGTCGGACGAGGTCGTCACGGCGACGCCGGGCAGTTCCTCGCGCAAGATCTCGGCGGCGCGGCGCTCGTGCGCCGGATTGGCGAAGGCGTGCAGCAGACAGACGCCCACCGCCTCGACGTCCATGCCGCGTAACGCTTCCGCGGCCTTGCGGACGCTCTCTTCGTCGAGCGGTTCGAGGATGTCGCCGCCGGCCGCGACGCGCTCATCCACCTCGACGATGCGCGAGGCCGGCACCGGCCGCTGCGGCTTGGTCCAGGTATAGAGGTTCGCCTTGCGCGGAATATCCTGCCGGCCGATGTCGAGCACATGGCGGAAGCCGCGCGTGGTGACCAGCGCCGCGCGGGCACCCTTGCCTTCGAGGATCATGTTGGTCGCGACCGTGGTGCCGTGCAGCACCTGGCCAAGCGAGGCTGCATCGGCGCCGGCTTCGGCCAGCGCGAGGCGTATGCCGTTGAGAAAAGCTTCCGAAGGATCGGACGGCACGCTCGGCGTCTTGGCGCGCCAGATTTTTCCGCTGGCCCGGTCGATCAGCGAGATGTCGGTGAAGGTGCCGCCGATGTCGACGGCGATGGCGAGCGGGGAGTCAGGCAAGGACATCGACATACTCCGTGCGGTGGAAGCGGCGGACGGCTGGACGCGAAGCGCGGGCGCGCGCCGTCGCAAGCTCGTTCACCGTGTTGCCAGAAAGGACCACGCCATAGAGGCGTTCGGCTGCCTCGCGGCCGACATAGCCGCTCAGCACATCCTCCAGCACTCGTGCCGCGGGGCGGTCGAACGGGTGGCCGTAACCGCCGCCGCCGCCCGTCTCCATGCGCAATATGTCGCCGCGCACCAGCTTGTTGCCGTCCGACAGCGGCTTGAGAACGCGCTCCTTGTCGGTGCCGGGGTTCACGACCGCCCGGCCGGTGCCGCCACCCATGCCGCCGTCGATGCCCCAGGGCGGATTTTTGACGCTGTCGATGCGCACGGCCAGCAGCGCGTCCTCGGCGAGGATCTCGTACTCGCGAACGATACCGCAGCCGCCGCGATGCGTTCCCGCCCCGCCCGAATCCGGCACGACGCCGTAACGCAGCAAGCGCACCGGATAGCCGTTTTCGAGGAACTCGACCGGATAGTTTTCCTGCGCGACGAAGTAGACCGCGTCGATGCCGTCGGCATTGGGCCGCGCGCCATAGCCGACGCCGATGCCGTCGGCGAGCAGGAAGCGCTCGAGGTCGCCGTTCTCGTTGCGGAAATTGCCGCGCATGATGGTGATGACATAGGCCGAGTTGGCGGCCGGCGCGTTGCCGCCGGCGGCATTGACGAGGCCGCCGATCGCCGAGATCGTGCGCATGGCGGTGAGCCCGCGCATGCCGAGCGGCGCCGGCCAGTTCGGCAGCAGGAACGACCCTTCGCGCAGGCGCACCTCGTCGAGGGCGTTCGGGCCGCCGGCGTTGCAAACCTGCGCCGGGTCGCCGCCGAGATAGAACAGGCCGAGCGCCATGCCGGGCACGCCGCGGTTCATCAGGTAGTTGACCGGGCCCGGCGCCTGGTCGTCGCTTTCGGTCGCGTCGAAGATGAACCTGTCCTCACCATCCGCGCTCCTCTCGCGGGTCAGCGCGAAGCGCATCTTGAAGGGGCCGTTGCCATGGCCGTCGGCATCGATCGCGTCGGTGAAGCGGTGCGTGCCGTAATCGAAGGTTTCGGCGAGTTTCGTGCGCACCAGCCGCCGCGTGCGGGCGAGAAGCTGGGCGAAGGCGTCGCCCACCACCAGGGCGCCAAAGCGGTCGAGGATTTCGCCGACGCGCTTCACGCCGAGCTCGACGCTCGCCATCAGCGCGCGCATGTCACCGTTACTCTGCTCTGGAAAGCGCGAGTTGCGGTGGAAGATCGCCAGCGTCGCCTCGTTGGTGACGCCCCCGTCGATCAGCTTGGTCGGCGGGATGATGATGCCTTCCTGGAAGATGTCGGTCGCATCTGGGCTGATCGAGCCGGGACGCATGCCGCCGATGTCGGCGAAGTGCGCCCAGCTCATCACGAAGGCGCATCGCTTGCCGTCCTTGAAGACGGGGGCGAGCAGCACTTGGTCGTTGGAATGCGAGACCGCGCCGCGCGAGCCGTAACAGTCATTGTACCAGTAGAGGTCGCCGGGCTTCATCGTGTCGGCCGGGAAGTGGTCGAAGACCGGGCTCGTCATGTCGCCGAAGATCGGCACCATCGAGCCCACGGCCATGACGCCGTTCTCGTCGAACAGGGCGGTATAGAAATCCTTCTTCTCGCGGATGAAGGCAGAGATGGCGGTGCGTTCCAGCAGCCCCTCCATTTCCGACTGCGCGGCCGCGATGGCGCCGCGGATGATCTCCAGCGAGACGGGATCGCAGATCGGCCGGTCCGGGATCGGATCGGGCGCCTGCGCGGTTCTGAGGGGTTGGTGCATGGTTGGTCCTTGGGAGGTATCTTGGAAGTTCTCAGACGGTGAGGACGATGTTGCCGAGATTGCCGCCGCGCTCGACGTCGAGATGGGCTTGCGCGATCTCGGCGAGCGGATAGGTTTTTGCTACGGCGATCGACAGCTTTCCTGTGGCGGCGAGTTTCGCCAGCAGCGCCTCCCCTTCGGACCGGGCGGCGGCGGGAATGGCAAAACCCTGGATGAAGCGCAGGTTGGCGCCCTTGGACTGGAAGGCGTAGTAGGGCAGCACGGGCTGCGGATTGCTGCTCGACGAATAGGAGGCGACAGTGCCGTTGGCCTTCAGCACCGCCGCGTCGAGCACCATGTTCGATGCAAAATCGACCTCTATGACGCGGTCGACGCCTTGCCCTTCCGTCAGGTCCATGACGCGCTTGGCCACGTCCTCGCGCTTGCGGTTGATGGTGGCGAAGGCGCCGCCGGCCATCACGTGCTCGGCCGCAGCCTCGCTGCTCACAGTGCCAATGACGCGCGCGCCGCCCGCCACCGCGATCTGCACCGCGCAATGACCGACCGCGCCGGCCGCGCCGTTGACGAGGATGGTCTGGCCGTCGACGGGGCCGTCGGCATGGACCGCCCGAAACGCGGTCATGGCTGGCACGCCGAGACAGGCGCCGGCGACGAAATCCAATTCGTCGGGCAGCCGCACCGCCTGTCCGGCATCGATGGCGATCAGCTCGGCTGCGGTTCCGAAGGCGCGGCCCGCGGTGCCGTAACCGCCCTGCGCATTCCACAGCCAGACGCGCTCGCCGATGCGGGCACGGTCTACACCAGCGCCGACCTCGACGATCTCGCCCGCGCCGTCGGTGTGGGGGATGACCAGCGCATGTTCCACCCGCATGCCATTCCAGCCGGCGCGGCGTTTTACGTCGGCTGGGTTGATGCCGGAGGCATGGACACGCACCAGCACCTCGCCGGCGCCGGGAACCGGATCGGGCTGCCGGCGGACGCTCAGCACCTCGGCGGCCGGTCCGGTTCTTGTGTAGGTGACGGCAAGCATGTGATGTCTCTGGTCAAAACAGATGGCAGGCGACCTTGCGGGTGCCGGCGTCGCGCAACGCCGGGACTTCGCGGGTGCAGCGGTCGAACGCCTTCGGGCAACGGTCGCGGAACACGCAGCCCGAGGGCGGGTTGCGCGGGTCGGGCGCGCCGCGGCCGATCGGCAGCGGGTCGTGGCTCTGGTCGGGATGCGGCACCGGCACGGCAGCCACCAGCGCCCGGGTGTAGGGATGCAGCGGCTCCTGGACGATGTCCTCGGTGGGACCGTCCTCCATCACCTTGCCGAGATACATGACTATGGTGCGCTCGCAGACGTAGCGCACCAGCGCCAGATCATGGCTGATGTAGATCGCCGTGAGGCCGAGCCGGTCGCGCACGTCGCGGAAGACATTGAGCACGCCGGCGCGCACCGACACGTCGAGCATCGACACCGGCTCGTCCGCGACAACGAAGTCGGGCTGCAGGATGAGCGCGCGCGCCATGACGACGCGCTGAAGCTGTCCGCCCGAAAGCTGGTGCGGATAACGGTCGAGATATTGCGCCGGCTGGGGCAGCCGCACCAGTTCGAGTGCGGCGATAATTTTTGCCTCGTGCTCGGCCTTGCGGATACCTGCGTTCTCCAGCGGCTCGACCAGGATGGAACGGATCGAGAAGCGTGGGTTCACCGCGTCGAACGGGTTCTGGAAGATCAGTTGCGTGCGGGCGCGATAATTTTTGAGCGCCTTGCCCTTGAGCTGCGAGACATCGGCGCCATCGAAGACGATCTCACCGCCTGTGGCGGTTTCGAGCTTCAGCAGCAGCCGGCTCATCGAGGTCTTGCCGCAGCCGGATTCGCCGAGCAGGCCGACACTCTCGCCGCGCCCGATCTCGAAGGACACGCCGTCGACCGCCTTCACCACATTCGAGCGGCCGCGCAATGCCGACAAAGCGCCGCCGACGCGGTAATGCAGCTTCGCATCGCGGATCGACACCAGCGCGTCGGCCCTGTTCGTCGTGGGCGCCCTCATGCCTCGGCCATCCAGGTTTCGGTCAGCGCCGCGTGCTTGCGCAGCACCGGCGCCTCGCCGGCGCGGTGGCAGGCGGCGCCGTGACCTGGCTCGACCTCGATCGTCTCCGGCGATACCGAGGTGCAGATCTCGATGGCGAACGGGCAGCGCGGCGCGAAGCGGCACCCCGGCGGCGGATCGATGAGATTGGGCGGCGCGCCGTCGATCGGCGTCAGCACGCCGCTCGCCGCACCTTGGAGGTCGGGGAAAGCGTTGCGCAGGCCCATCGTATAGGGATGCGACGGACGCGTCAGCGTCGCCTCCATCGGTCCCTGTTCGGCGACGCGGCCGGCATACATCACCACCGTGCGATCGCAGATATAGGCGACAACCGAGATGTCGTGCGTGACGAGGATGACGGAGATGCCGAGTCGCTGCTGCAACTCGCGCAACTGGTCGAGAATCTGGCGCTGCACGATCACGTCCAGCGCGGTCACCGGTTCGTCGGCGATGACCAGTTTAGGGTTCAGCGCCAGCGCCAGCGCGATCGCCACGCGCTGGCGCATGCCGCCGGAGAATTGATGGGGGAAGTCGCGCAGCCGGCCGGGTTCGATGCCGACCATCTCGAACAGTTCCTCGCAGCGCCTGCGGGCCTGCGCGCGATCCATGCCGCCGCGCCGGCGCAGCACCTCGTTGAGCTGGTATTCGACGGTGTAGACCGGATCGAGCGAGTTCATCGCGCTCTGCGGAATGAAGGCGATATCGCGCCAGCGCAGCGCATTCATCTCCCGCTCGGGCAGGGCAACGAGGTCGCGGCCGCCGAACAGCATCTGCCCGCCGGAGATCGTCGCATTGTCGGCCATGACGCGAGTCAGCGCGCGGGCGACCGTTGTCTTGCCGCAGCCGGATTCGCCGACCAGCCCGACGATCGAGCCGCGCGGCACGTCGAAACTCGCGCCATCAACGGCCTCGAAGGACATGTGGCCGACCTTGTAGCTGACCTTGAGGTCGCGGACGGAGAGCAGCGTCTCGTTCATCGGCCCAGCTTCGGAAACAGGATGTTCTCGTAGCCGCGGGTGATGAAGAAGCCCGCGGAGACGACGAGGATGATGCAGATGCCGGGCGGCACGAACCAGTAGTAGGCCTGCTTGGCGAGCGCCTGGCTGGCAAAAGCGTCCTGCAGCATGTAGCCCCAACTGATCGATTCCGGATCGCCGAAGCCGAGGAAGGAGATCGAGGCCTCGGTGAGGATGGCCCAGCCGATGGCGATCGAGCCGTAGAGGAAGGAGAGCGGCAGGATGTTGGGCGCGATGTGGCGCAGGATGATCTTGAAGTCCGACGAACCCGAGACGCGGGCAGCATCGACATAGCCCCGCGAGCGCAACGTCAGCACCTGGCTGCGGATGACGCGGCCGGTGTCGCGCCACAGCACCAGCGCCATGGCGAGCACCACGTTCCAGATCGACGGCTCCAGGAACGCCGCAAGCACGATCACGAAGGGCAGGAACGGGATGCCGAAGGCGATGTCGGCGAGCCGCATCAGCACGGCGTCCACCCAGCCGCCGAAATAGCCGGAGACGAGGCCGACGATCGAGCCGATCAGCGCCACCATGAAGGCCGCGGTCACGCCGATCAGCAGCGCCGAGCGTGTGCCGTAGACGATCTGGGAGAAGATGTCGCGGCCGAGGCTGGTGGTGCCGAGGATGAAACCTTCCTCGCCTGGCCGCAGGTCGGCGGCGAGGTCGTAGTCGGGCGTGTAGAGGATTTCGGTCGGGTCGTAGGGCGCGATCTGGTCGGCGAAGATCGCCGTCAGCAGGAAGACCGCGTAGATCGCGAGACCGAACACCGCGAAGGGATCGTTGAAGGGTAGCCGCAGCGCGCGGAACAGGCGGCTGACGAGGCCCGGACGATTGGCTCCGATGGCTAGCTCAGGCATGGCTGACCCTCGGATCCAGCAGGGCATAGAGCATGTCGGCGATCAGGTTCATCAGGATCACGACCACCGCAATCATCAGGAACGCACCCTGCGCCAGCGGGTAGTCGGAGGCCGAGACGGCGTTGACGAGTTCGCGTCCGAGCCCCGGCCACGAGAAGATCGCTTCCACCACGACGTTGCCCTGCAATTGGTAGCCTACGGCGATGGCGAAGGAGGTCATCACCGGCAGCAGCGCGTTGCGCGCGGCATGACGCACGACCACGGTCCAGTTGGAAAGGCCCTTGATGCGCGCCATGGTGACGAAGTCCTCCTTCATCACGTCGAGCATGTTCGAGCGCATGAGCAGCAGCGGCAGCCCCTGGCTGTAGATGGCAAGGGTGAGCGCCGGCAGCGTCAGGTGGGTGAGAAAGTCCTTTGACGTGTAGAGCGCCCACAGGCTGTCGTAGCTGGTGCCGGCCGGCCGCGTGCCGCCGGCCGGAAACCAGCCGAGCCAGAAGGAGAAGATCGCAAGCAGCACCATGCCCAGCCAGAATTCCGGCATGGCGCGGGTGGTCAGCACCAGCGGGATAGCGGCCTGCTCCACGACGGTACCCCGGCGCCAAGCCAGGTAGGCGCCGGCCAGGATGCCGAAGGCATAGGCGACGATCAGCGAGGAAAAGGTCAGGATCAGCGTGTTGGGCAGGAGCGCAACGATGCGTTCGGCCACGGGCTCGCGATAGCGGAAGCTCTGACCCAGTTCACCCTGCAGCAGATTGCCCAGGTAGATGAAATACTGCTCCCATAGCGGCTTATCGAGCCCGAACTGCGCCATCAGCGCGTCCTGCTGCTCGGCGGTGAAGGTGGGGTCGATATAAGCGGCCAGCGGGTTGCCCGGCATCAGGCGGAACATCAGGAACAGGATCGTAACCACGGCCCAGAGCACGAGAACGAGCTGGAGCGTCCGGCTGGCTGCGGCCTTCAAATGCGACATGAAGAATTTTTCCCCCGTCTCGGCGAATTTCTCGCACGGGTTCGTCAAACAACGTCGGTTGTACCGTCCTGGACGGAATCCCGTGCGAGAAACGGCGCGTCCCCTGGCCCCGGGACGCGCCGCGCGCCGGCCTTAGTTGGCCAGCGTTTCCTTCGTGTCGCCTGGATAGTGAAGCTTGCCGCCATCAAGCGTGTAGCCGGCGTCTTCCAGGATTTTCTTGGCTACATCCTGTCCAGTGGTCATGCCGCTGACCACCGCGTCGTCGTGCCAGAAGCCGAGTGCGGGGGAAACGACCGAGTTGGACGGCTCGGCGAAACCGCGGAAGGCGGCCTTGACGATTAGCCGGCGGTCGACGGCTCGCGACAGGGCGTTGCGGAACGCCGGGTCGTTGAAGGGCGGTCGCCGTTCGTTGAACGCCACGTAGCGGAAGCCCATGTCAACGGTCGAAACGACTTCGAGGTCGCCATCCTGCGCGGCGGCATCGATGAGCACCTGAGGATCGCCGGAAAACTCGCCCATGAAGTTGATCTCGCCGGAACGCAGCATGCCGAGCGCCGCCTCCACGTTCGGCACGATGCGCAGGATCCAGCGATCGGCCTTCGGTGCATTGAAGTGCTCCTTGTTGGCGTTGAGAACGATCTCCTCGTTGGTCAGCCAGCGCTCGAACTTGTAGGGGCCGGAGCCGATCGGAACTTGTTCCTGATAGCTCTCGGCGTTGGTTTCCTTGGTCTTGAGGTCCGCGATCACCGGTTCCCAGATATGCTTGGGGATCAGGTTGATCTTGGCCAGGCTCGACGTGACGAAGGAAGCCGACGGCTTCTTGAGCTTGAAGGTGAGCGTGGAGTCGTCGGCGATCTCGATCGTCTCGATATTGGCGGCGAAGGGCGCATACATCGGCGCTTCGCCCGACGTCACCGCCTCGAACGAAAACTTGACGTCCTCGACGGTCACCGGCTTGCCGTCGTGCCACTTCATGCCCGGCCGCAGCTTTACCTGAATGGTCTTGTCGTCCTTGACGTCGATGCTCTCGGCCGCCCAGGGTTTTGGAAGTCCGTCCGGCCCGACACGTGCAAGGCGGTCGTAGATGAGTTCGAACACCCAGGAATCGACGCCGCCCGAGATGTAGAGCGGATTGATCGCCTGCACGTTGTCGCCGGAGTTGAGGATGATGTCCTTCTTGTCGCCCGCCGGCTCGATCGCCATGAACGTCCAGGTGTTGCGGATGCCGATGCCGCTCTGGTTGACGACCGATTCCGGCTTCCAGACTGTCTTGTCGAAAGCGAAGGTCGACTTCGGGTGCACCAGCATCATGTTGGGCTGGTCGGTGGCAAGAATTTCCTGCGCCTTGTAGATCAGTTCCTTACGCTTCTCCGGATCGATCTCGGCGCGCTGGGCCTCGACCACGGCATCGTAGTCGGGATTGATGTAGCCGATGAAGTTGTAGCCCTTTTCGGCGGTCGAGGAATGGAACAGGTTGTAGACGATCTCGTCCGGATCAGAACGCTCCGGCCTGCCCACCATCTGCCAGGCGGTCGAATCCCACTTGTCGCGCTCATACCAAACGACATCGGACATCTGCTCCCATGGCATCACCTTGACGTCGACATCGAGGCCAAGCTTTCGCCATTCCTGCGCGATCAACTGCACGGACTGGAATTCCTGCGGTTGCGCTGCCTGTGGTCTGGTCAGGATTTCGAGCTTGCGAATCTGATCGCCGGCAAGCGCCGGCGAAACGGTGACCAGCGCCACGGCGGCGGTCGCCATGACCGCCCTGAAAATGGTCTTCATTCCTTCTTCTCCTCTGGAACGATGCGACTTCGCGTCTTCTGATGTTTATTGGCGGAGCGCTTTCATGCGACCCGCAGCGCCTCGAAAGGCAGTCCGGCCTGCATTTTGGCAGGGTAGGGATAGGCGGTCTTGGAATGCGACAGGCCCATGGACACGAGCATTTCGGCGTGCTTGAGCGCGGCCTTGCCTGCATTGACGGCGGGAGCGCCGACCGCGGCCGAAATCTCGTCCGCGAGGTCGAGGAACGACATCGTCATGCAGCCGAACAGGAAGGCGTCGGCACGATCCTGCCTGACGCAGGTTTCGGCGACTTCGATCAGCCGCCTTCTGGTGAACTCGGGATCTTTCATGAGATCGAGCACCGGGATGCCGGTGGCCCGCACGGATGCGAGCTTGGTGGCGACGCCCGCCTTGTGGGCGAGCAATTCCTGACCGGCGATCAGGCTGTCGAAGACGGTGAGCACCGAGAATTTATGGCCGAGGCCGGCTGCGAGCAGCAGCGAGCTCTCGCACGGGCCGACGACCGGGATTTTCGTCAGCTCGCGAGCCGCCTCGAGTCCGGGGTCGCCGAAGCAGCCGATGATTACTGCGTCGAACCCGTCGCGCTCGCATTGCAGGATCAGGTCGATCGTGGCGGGAACGCAGAGGGCCTCCTCATAGGCGCTTTCGATGGAGATCGGCCCGTTCGGCACGTCGACCACCGAGACGGTTGTTCCCTCGAAGGCCCACGAATTCAGAAGGGCCTCGCGGCGCCGCATCTCCTTAAGCCCCATGGGGCCTTTCGACATTGGTCCCGGCACGACATAGGCGATACGCATGAGCAGCCCTTTGTTTCACTCACTGAAACGTCGTTTCTTTTATCGATTGAGTAAAGCACAAATCTGCAATATTGCAACAGGCTATCATTGCAGGATAATCGCCGCGGGAGGATGGTCTCATGGACGACGAAGAGGCCAGGCAGAATGGGGCCAAGGATTACACGATCGCGGCGGTCGACCGGGCGCTACTGGTGCTGGAAGCGCTTGCCGACCGCCCGGGGCAGGGCGTGACGCAGCTTTCCAAGTCGCTCTCCATGACCAAGTCGATCGTCTTCCGCCTGCTGCAGACCCTGGAAGATCGCGGTTTCGTTTTCCGCGACCCCGACCACGCCGTCTATTCCCTCGGCTACCGGATCGGCGTGCTCGGCGAACGGGTCGGACGCGAGGGAAGTCTGCTTGTCGCGGCACGGCCGGTCATGGACGCCCTGCGCGACCGCACGTCGGAAAACGTCAATCTGGTGATGCGGGAGGGTTTGCGTTCGCTGGTGCTGGCGACCCGGTCGGGGCATCATTCGATACGCCTGTTCGCGCAGGCTGGCCGCCACGGTCCGCTTCATGCCGGGGGCGGCTCGCTCTGCATTCTTGCCTATTCGGATCCCGCCATCGTTGAGGCGGTGCTCTCCAATCCGCTGGAAGCCTTTACACCCTACACGATCACCGACCGGGACAGATTGCGCCAGACGCTCGACCGCATCCGCGCCAATGGTTACAATATTGCGCTCAATGACCTCGACGAGGGCGCGTTCTCGGTTGCGGCGCCGATCTTCGGTTCGGACGATACGGCGATTGCCTGCATCTCGGTCGCGGGCGCCATGGTGCGTTTCGATGAAGAACGCCGGGAGCGCTACATCCGCGCTGCATTGGACGCGGCCGCTGAAATCTCCTCGAAACTGCACTTGCATCGCAGTGATCCGGTGAGCGCCGGTCCGGCGGCGCGATCGTCGGGCTGACATAGATTCCTGGGCCGTCATCGATTGCCCAAGGCGCTTTCCTGTCGAATTTCCCTTCTTAAGAACCAGACGCAACGTCGTGCTCCGTGCGGCCATTTCGCCGCGTGCGTCGTCGCACGGCCAGATCGGTGATTCGGATCGATCGCGCATCCTGCTTGCGAGCGGGAAACCTCTCTGTTAGCCTGATTAAAATCTCGAAACGATGTTTCATTCAGTAAAACACAAAGGGAGTTCCGAATGAACAAGGTCGAATCCGATATCCTGTCGCAAGTGACGCTCGACGAGCCCTGGGCCCTGGTCGAGAGTTTCTCGACCTACAAGCGCGAGCATCCGACGGACGTTAATCGCGGCATGGACGAGGTTGTGTCGCGGCTCAGGAAGCATGGCGTGGAGGTGACGGTCCATGAGCCGAGCCTCTATCTCAGCCTTCCCGGCCTCGCCCGGGTGGAGGCGGGTGGCAAAACCTTCCGCGCCAAACCGCCGGCATACAGCCGCAACGCCCGCACTGGCATGAAAGGCAAGCTCGTTTATGTCGGCGCGCGCCACAATGCGATGATCGAGGATATGTTCGAGCAGAAGGTCGAGAGCACGGCCGAGGTCGCGGCAAAAGTCCGCGGCAACATCGTGATGTCGGAGGGTTTTGCCAGCCCCGGCCTCGTCTCGCAGTTCGAGGAACTCGGCGCCATCGGCGTCATCGGCATCAATCCGGGCGTCGACATCCACTGGGGAATCTGCACGACCGTCTGGGGAACTCCCGACCTCGACGACCTGCCGCGCAAGCCGAAGATTCCCGCCGTGGCGGTCAACAAGCCGGACGGCGACGCGCTGATCGAGATTGCCGACAAGGGCGGCGAGGTAACGATCTTCACGTCGATGGAAGAGGGCTGGTTCAGCTCGAAACTGCCGGAAGTCTTCATTCGCGGTACCGAGGAGCCGGAAAAATACGTCTTCCTGCACGGCCATCTCGATAGCTGGGACGTCGGCGTTGGCGACAATGCCACCGGCGACGCGACCATGCTGGAGATCGCACGCGTGCTGTGGGCAAATCGCGACAAGCTGAAGCGCTCGGTGCGTATCTGCTGGTGGCCGGGCCATTCGACCGGCCGCTATGCCGGGTCGACCTGGTTCTCGGACGCTTTCGCGCTCGACCTGGAGCAGAACGCGGTGGTGCAGGTCAATTGCGACAGCCCCGGCTGCCGCTGGGCGACCGAGTTCATCAACCTGTCGCGCATGAGCGAGACCGAGGACTTTCTCGCCGAGGTGATCAGGGAAGTCGCGGGCAAGGCGGCCGAGGGCGAGCGCCCGCACCGCGCCGGCGACTACTCCTTCAACAACATCGGCATTTCGTCCTACCTGATGCTCTCCTCGACCATGCCGGACGTGCTGCGCGAGGAGAAGGGCTACTATACGGTGGGTGGATGCGGCGCCAACATCGCCTGGCACACCGAGAACGATACGCTGGAGATTGCCGACCGCGACATCCTGCTGCGCGACATCAAGGTTTACCTGCTTGCCGTGATCCGCAATGCCAATGTCGAAATTCTCCCCTTCGACTGGCGGGCGACAGCAAAGGAATTTGCCGCGACAGTTGCAGAGTATCAGGGCAAGGCGGGCAGCCGTTTCGACCTGACCAAATCGAAGGAAGCCGTGGCCGAGCTGGCTGCCGCGCTTGACGATTTCTACGCCCGCGTGAAGGCAGGCAAGGTGAAGCCGGCGGCTGCCAACACCGTGATCCAGGATCTGGCGCGCATCCTGGTGCCGATCAATTTTACCCGCGTGAACCGGTTCCGGCACGACCCGGCGCTGACGATCCCGCCGCTGCCTTCGATCGCCGCGGCAACGGAACTCGACAAGTTCGACGAGAACACGATCGGCTTTGCCAAGACACAGCTTGTGCGCGGCCAGAACCGGCTGATAGCCGCGCTGCGTCAGGCTCGCCGCCACATCGAACTCGTGGCGGGCTGATCCAGTCCGTCGGCGCGAAACCTTCCGCCGCCCGATATCGCGGCGGAAGGGCAGGGGGCTATATCCCCCGATTGCTCGACCTTCGAAAATGGCCGCGGGCTACTTGCCCTGCATGCGCTTTTGGAAGGCGGGCAGGTGTTTTTTCTGCGCCTCCAGCATGCGCTCGCGATAGACGCCATAGATGATGTCGGTATCGTGCAGCGTGACGCCGGCGATCGTCGGCGAGGCGAACACCGGCAGCTCCACGCCGCGCTTCGACAGTGCCTGCGCGGTCCGCGCCACCAACTCGTGCGCCATGATCATGGCAAGAACGGTGGACGAACCCGACACCGGCCGGCTCCAGCCCTCGACCGGCACGATGGCGTCCTCGATCGGCGCGCCGGTGTCGATGACGAGGTCAGCGGCGTCGGCGAGCCGCTTGCCGGAGGAATGGGTGGCCGGCTTGTCGAGATTGGCCTTGGCGGTGATCGCCACGACGAAGATGCCGCGCTCCTTGCAGTAAAGCGCCGTGTCGATGCCTGAGGCGTTGCGGCCGCTATGGCCGAAGATGATGATGGAATCGCCCGGGTTGAGCGGCTGGTGGTCGAGGAATTTTTCGGCATAGTTCTCCGTGCGCTCCAGCCACAAAAGCTCGCGCACGCCGCCGGCGCCGAGCACGTTGTGCCACATCACGCGCGGGTCGGTGAGCGGATTGAAGCCGACATAGCTGCCGTAGCGCGGAAAGATTTCCTGGACCGGCAGTACGGAATGGCCGGAGCCATAGAGATGGACGAGCCCGCCATTGGCGAGGGAGTCGGCAAATTTTTCGGCCGCTTGGTCGAAGGCCGTTCCGTTGGCTTTCGCCGCCTTTTCGGCGAGCGCGGCGAGGCGGGATATGTAGAGATCTGACACGTTTTGAACTCCTGCTTTGTCAGTGTTTTTAGGTCAGCCCCGGTCGTTGGCCGGCACACGGCCAGCCCGCAACGTGGAGCGGATTTCGTAGCGGTCGCCGCGCATCACGGAGACGGTGAATTCGAAAGGCCCGCGCTCGTCGCTGGTGATGCGCTCGACCACGAAGGCGGGATCGCCGGGCGTCAGCCCCAAGAGCTCGGCGTCGGCGGCATTGACCGCGGCGACGCGGTAGACCTCGCCGGCCTCGACCGGCGTCAGCCCGTAATGCCTGTGCAGCGCCTCGTAGAGCGAGCCCTGTGGCGTCCACAGGTCGAGGAAGTCCGGCGCGCGGCTGGCGGCGAGTTGCGCGGTCTGGATGCCGATCGGCGCATTGTCGCCGAGGCGCAGGCGGCGGATGCGGATGACCTGCTCGCCCTCCTCGATCTCGAGCGCCGCCGCTGCCGCCGCGTCCGCCCTGGCGAGGCCGCATTCGAGCAGCCGCGATCCGGCCGTCAGGCCGCGCGCGCCCATTTCCTGGGTGAAGGAGGTGAGCTCGCGCGTGCCGGCGACCAGCATGGTGCTGCGCACGAAGGTGCCGCGCCCGTGCTCGCGCCGCAGCAGGCCGGCCTCCTCCAGATTGCGCAGCGCGTGCCTGAGCGTGATGCGGCTGACGCCGAAAAGGGCGCAGAGCCGATCCTCCGCCGGCAGTTGTGTGCCCATCGCCCATTCGCCCTTGGCGATGGCGTCGCGGATCGCCTGCTCCACCTGGAACCATAGCGGCTCGCGGCGGCGGCGGTCGGCCTGCGTGAACCCGGCCTCGCTCATCGCATGTGCCTCCAGCTCCCGCCGCGCGCCCCGGCGACGGCCGCGCCGACCAGGCCGGCGCGCGGACCGAACGTTCCGGCGCGCAAGTCTATGCCGCGCAGATGAGGCGGCAGATGCCGTTGCAGGCTGTCACGGATCGCGGGTCCGAGCACGTCGAGCGCCTCGGCGAGGCCGCCGGCGATCAGCACGGCCTGCGGGTCGAGCAGCGCCACGGCGCCGGCCAGCGCGGTGCCGAGCGCGTTGGCGGGCATTTGCAACGCCGCGACGGCCGCCGTGTCGCCCTGCCGGGCGGCGGCGATCAGGGCACTGCCGTCGGCAAGGCCGTGTCCGGTGGCAATGCGGTCGAGCGCGCGGCCGGAGGCGGCACGCTCCAGCCAACCGCTGCGATCCTCGCCCTTGTCGGCGAGATCGGCGCAGGCCCAGCCGAATGAGCAGGCGGCGCCGGAAGTGCCGGCCACGATGGTGCCGCCGCTCAGCACCGCCGAGCCGATGCCGGTGCCGACCGCAAGCAGGATGGCGTCGGTCATCCCCTCTGCCGCCCCGGCCGTCGCTTCCGCCAAAAGGGCGATCTGCGCGTCGTTGCCGAGCCCGATCGACAGTGATGGGAAGGCGCCGGCGAGGTCCAGTCCGTCCAGGAAGGGCAGGTTGGGGATCCAGCGGCAGACCGTGCCCTCCGCGAGGCCCGGCACGGCGATGCCGAGCGCATCCGCGCCGGTCGCCTCGATGAGCGCTCCGAGGCGCCGGAGAAAGGCGTCGCGGCCTGGCGGCGCGGACTCCTGCGCGATCGGCTGCAAGGCGCGCAGATCGCCGCTGTGCAGGGCCGCGCGCAGGTTGGTGCCTCCAAGATCGACGGCGAGAACGCGGGTCACGGCTTCGTCTTTCCCGGCGCAGGCGCGGCCGGCGGGATTTTACGCAGCGTCTTCCTTTGGCTTACAGTGGGTGCCACAGAGAGTCCATGTTGTTATAATGACTATGTTCGCAGCAGCATGATGCTTTTGCAAGCGCCTTTCACGCGCCAGTGCCCGTGAAGGCCACTGGCGGTGTACAAAGCTATCTGAAATCATTCACTAAATTTTATTGCTACATACCCTCGACGATAATGACGCCCACGTCGCTCATGCTGGGCTCGACACATCGCTGTGAAATCCCGCTTGCGCGTTGAGACAAAGTTGTCATAACCTCATGGCTCAAACAAGAACCAATGGGAGACGACAATGATGCGCGTGCGAATGTTGAAATACGCTGTCGGCGTGAGCCTTTCGCTGCTGTCCGGCCTCGCCACGGCTCAGGCGGCGGAGATTTCCTACCTCACGCACTGGTCGCCGGAGACGGTCGCGCTGCTCGAGACCGCGGCGAAGGATTTTGCCAAGACCCATCCGGACGTGACGGTGACGGTGCGCGCGGTTCCCTTCGGCGACCTGCTGACGACACTGCGCTCGCAAGGCGCAGGCGGCGGCGCGACGATCGCCGGCATCTACGACCTGTGGCTGCCGGAACTGGTGCGCGACAAGCTCGTCGCTCCGGCGCCGGAGGCCGTGGCCGCCGAGGTCAAGCAAGCCTGGCCGGCCGGCGTCGTCTCCGCGGCAAGCGTCGGCGGTACGCTCTACGGCATCCCCAACGAGATCGACGTCTACGCGCTGAACTACAACAAGGCGCTGTTCAAGGAGGCCGGCATCGCTGAACCGCCGAAGACCTGGGCGGAGTTCAAGGACGCGGCCGCGAAGCTGACGAAGAAGGATGCCGGCCAGCAGGGCTTTGGCATGATCAATTCCTGGGCGGCGGGCGTGGTGCATCCCTTCGCCTCGCTGCTTGTCTCCAATGGCGGCGATCTCGTCGTCGACGGCAAGCCGGCGCTGGATTCCAAGCAGGCCGGCGAGACCTTCGCGCTCTACGAGGAACTGATCAAGTCCGGCGCCAGCGATCCCGGCATGGCGACGGCCGACGCCAACACGACCGGGCCGTTCCTCGACAATTTCGTCTCCGGCAAGACCGGCATGATCATCATGGCCAACTGGTGGGAAAGCGCGCTGAAGGGCGGTATGGGCGACAAATTCGCCGACATCGCCACGGCGCCGATCCCGGTCGGGCCGAGCGGCGACAAGCCGCGCTCCATCTCCTATTCGTGGATGACGGTGGTCAATGCCGGCGCCGGCGAGGCGGAGCAGAAGGCGGCATGGGATTTCCTCGCCTGGCTGAACAGCCCGCAATCCGGCCAGAATGGCGGCTCCGCCATGTCCGGCATCCTGATGTCGATGGGCATCCTGCCGTCGCGCGGCTCCGACGTCGAGGCCTACAAGGACAAGCTCGGCACCGAATTCCTGTCGGGTTATGTCAGCGTGCTTGCCGACGCCAAGCCGTTCCCGGTCGTGCCGGGCGGGCAGGAGTTCAGCGAGTCGCTGCAGCAGACGCTGGAAGCCCTGCAATACGGCCAGGTCACTGCCGCCGATGCGCAGAAAAGCGCGCAGGCCGACGCGGCCGCTATTTTGGAGAAGGCGGCGAAATAGGCATGCCGGTAAAGCACGGCGGCGCCGCGGCCGCTTCGTTCCCGCGGCCCCGACGCGCCGCAACCAGCGGCGCTCCTGGCCGTCTGCCGCTCCGCAGCCTCGACTGTTTCCGTTGGCTGGCGCGGGCCGCATCCCTGGTGAGCCATGCAGGCTAGGACTTCCACCGCCTCGTTCGCAACGATGCTGGCGCCGGCGGTCGCGTTGATCGGCGCCTTCATCCTAGTGCCGATGTTGCTGACGGTGTGGCTCGCCTTGCAGGACTGGTCGACGCAGACGCCGTTCGCGACGGCGACCTTCGCCGGCCTCGACAATTTTCGCGAAATATTCGGTCCCACTTCGGTCGGCCGCGATTTCAAGGGCGCCCTGGTCAACACCGCCCTCTACACGCTCCTGTCCGTCGTGCTGATCCTGCCGCTGTCGGTGGCGCTCGGTCTGCTTGTCTATCAGCGCCGGGTGGCGGGCGGCACGGCGCTGCGGACGGTGCTGTTCTCGACCTACATGGTGCCGATGATCGCGGTCGCGCTGGTCTGGTCGAAACTCTATTCGCCGACCGAGGGGCCGCTCAACCAGATGCTCGGCCTCGTCGGCATCGCACCGCAGCCCTGGCTGTCCTCGCCGGACACGGCGCTGGTCTCGATCGTGCTGCTGAACGTCTGGCAGCAGGTAGGCTACTTCACGGTGCTGGCCGTCGCCGGGCTCACCCAGATTCCCGGCAGCCTCTACGAGGCGGCCACCATCGACGGCGCCAATGGCTGGCAGCAGTTCCGCAGCATCACCCTGCCGCTGTTGCGGCGTACGCTGCTGTTCAGCGCCGTGATTGCCATCATCAATGCCGTGCAGGTCTTCGAGCCGGTGGCGCTGATCACCCAGGGAGGGCCGGCAGGTTCCACCAACGTGCTCACCTATCATATCCGCCGCGTCGGCATCGAGCGCGCGCAGGGCGGTCTCGGGTCGGCAATGGCGGTGATGCTGATGCTGTCGCTGATCGTCGTGATCGCCGCGCTGTTCGCCTTCACAAACCGCAAGGACGCCGAATGAGCGCCGTAGCCGACGCGGACGCACCGAGGCGCAGGGCGCTCGCACCGCGCGCCTTGCTGGTGACGCTCATCCTGCTGGCGGCGGTGGTGTCGGCCTTCCCGCTGGTGTGGATGCTCCTGTCTTCGCTGAAGACGCCGGCCGAGACCATGCAGCTACCGCCAGTGTGGATTCCGCGCACGCCCTCCCTCGAGGCCTACGAAAAGGTCGCCGGCGTGGTCAATGTCGGGCGGTCGATGTGGAATTCCCTGATCATCGCCTCGATCACCACGGCGGGCATTCTCGTGACCAGCCTGATGGCCGGCTACGCCTTCGCCAAATACTATTTCCGGGGCCGCACGATCCTGTTCTCGGTGCTGATCGCCACCATGTTCCTGCCGCCTATCGTGACGCTGATCCCGCTCTACAGGATGATCGGGTCGATCGGCCTGTCGGCCAGCCTGGCCGGCGTCATCCTGCCCAACCTCGCCAATGCATTCGGCATCTTCCTGCTGCGCCAGTTCATCGCCGGCGTGCCGGACGAACTGATCGACGCGGCAAGGCTCGACGGCGCTTCCGAGATGCGTATCCTGTTCGGCATCGTCGCGCCGACGATCACGCCGGCGATCGCCGCACTCGCCCTGTTCGCTTTCGTCTACCACTGGAACAGCTATCTGTGGCCGCTCACCGTGCTGCAGGGCAATTCCGAAAACTATCCGATCGTCATCAGCCTCAGCCGCCTGCTCAGCTACAACCGCGGCGCCATGAACACCGGTCTCGTCATGGCCGGCGCCACACTGGCGGTGCTGCCGCCGTTAATCCTGTTCGCCGTCCTGCAGCGTTTCTTCGTCGATTCGATCGTCGGCTCAGCGGTCAAGGGGTAGGCGTCAGCCGTTCGGCCCTACAAAACGCTATCATGCGGACAGTCGGGCGAACCGGTTCTTGTATTACCGCATCAGACGCTGAGATACATTCCGCTGGTGCGAAATTCAGTCGGGCTCGCGCCGTAGACGCGACGGAAAACCTTGGCAAAGTAGTTGGGGTCCGGAAAGCCACACTGGATGGAAACGTCCTTGACCGGCACCGTGTTCTTGGCCAGGAGTTTGACGGCCTGCAGCAGCCGCTTATGCAACACGAACTCGGCGGGCGGCATGCCTTCACTGGCCGCGAACACCCGCGAAAAATGCGCGCGGCTCATGCCCGACACCTGTGCAAGTTCCTCGACCGGCAGTGGCTTGTCGAGATTGGCCCTGATATGGTCGAGCACATGTTGCATCGCGCGGCTTTCCCGGCTGGCGACGGGGTGCGAACCAAACACATCGTCGTAGAGCGCCGTCGCAGCTTCATAGGCGATGGCTGAAGCGCTGCCGGGCCGGTCCGCGCCGCCGTCGATCAGCCGCAGCGTGCAGTCGGCCAAATGGTCGATCGTGTCGGCCTGGAGCCTGAAGACCGGACCGGTGACGTTCAGGATTTCCTGGTGGATGCGCAGCGCCTCCTCGCCATGCATCGAAATCCAGAAAAACTCCCACCTGCCGCCATCCTCCAGCCAGTAGCGATGATTGTGAGGCAGGATCAGCAGCATAGTCTCGCTTGGCCGGACGCGATGTGCGCGGCTTTCGTAGCGGAGATTGCCGGCGCCGGCGATCGTGTGCTGCAGCACCGTAAAGCTCGAATTGCCACGCTTACGCCCGTCCCAGTTGTAGGTGCCGTCGGTTCGGATCTCGTAGCCGGTGCTGGTCGGCATGGTGTGCAGGCGCTGTCGCCCTCGTGGCAGCGAGACGGTCTTCATCGTCGGGCCATGTTCGATCAGGCGGCTGAGCACAAATTTACCCGCGATAGCACAATCGGCCTCTAGGCTCTGCCGCCATTATGCGCATAATCCGCCGAAAGAGAAGAATGCGTGCTGCCGGATGGCGGCAAAGCGCAAGCGGAGGAAGACGCCCATCGGCTGCGCAATGCCGGCCGAGCGCGCATCAATTTACCCAGTCTCTGAAGTCCGGCCCAATGGTCGAGAGGAAATCATGAGCAATTTCAAGATCGCCATCATCGGCGCGGGCAGCATCGGCTTCACCAAAAAGCTGTTCATCGACATTCTGAGCGTGCCGGAACTGCAGAATATCGAGGTGGCGCTGACCGACATCAGTGAGCGCAATCTCGACATGATCAGATCGATCCTCGACAGGATCGTGGAGGCCAACAGGTTTCCGACCAGGGTCACCGCAACCACCGACCGCCGCAAGGCGATCGAAGGCGCGCGCTATGTCATCAGTTGCGTGCGGGTCGGCGGGCTGGAGGCCTATGCCGACGACATCCGCATCCCGCTGAAATACGGCGTCGACCAATGCGTCGGCGACACGATCTGCGCCGGCGGCATCCTCTACGGCCAACGCAACATCCCGGTCATCCTGGACTTCTGCAAGGACATACGCGAGGTCGCCGAAAGCGGCGCCAGGTTCCTGAACTACGCCAACCCGATGGCGATGAACACCTGGGCGGCGATCGAGTACGGCAAGGTGGAGACGATCGGCCTTTGCCACGGCGTGCAGCATGGCGGCGAGCAGATCGCCGAGGTGCTCGGCGCCGGGGAGGGAGAGCTCGACTTCATCTGTTCCGGCATCAACCACCAGACCTGGTTCATCGACGTGCGCCTCAACGGCCGCAAGGTCGGCAAGGACGAGCTGGTCGCCGCCTTCGAGGCGCATCCGGTGTTCTCGCAGCAGGAAAAGCTGCGCATCGACGTGCTGAAGCGCTTCGGCGTCTATTCCACAGAGAGCAACGGGCACCTGTCGGAATATCTGCCCTGGTATCGCAAGCGGCCCGACGAGACCGCCAAATGGATCGACATGTCGGACTGGATCCATGGCGAGACCGGCGGCTACCTGCGCTACTCCACGGAAAACCGCAACTGGTTCGAGACGGAGTTCCCGGTCTTCCTCGAACAGGCGTCGAAGCCGGTCGATCCGAAAAAGCGCTCCAACGAGCACGCCAGCCATATTCTGGAGGCGCTGGAGACGGGCCGCGTCTATCGCGGGCATTTCAACGTCCGGAACGACGGCGTCATCACCAACCTGCCGGCCGACGCGATCATCGAATCCCCCGGCTTCGTCGATCGCTTCGGCGTCAACATGGCGGCCGGCATCACCTTGCCGGAAGCCTGCGCGGCCACCTGCATATCGTCGATCAACGTGCAGCGGATGTCGGTCCATGCCGCCGTCTCCGGCGACATCGACCTGTTGAAACTCGCCGTCCTGCACGACCCGCTGGTGGGCGCCATCTGCACGCCGGAGGAGGTCTGGCAGATGGTCGACGAGATGGTGGTGGCGCAGGCCGAGTGGCTGCCGCAATACGCTGACGCCGTCGATGCCGCGAAGGATCGGCTCGGCCGCGCCACGGTCAAGACACGCGACTGGGCGGGCGTTGCCCGCCGCAAGGTGCGCTCGGTCGAGGAATTGCGCGCGGAAAAGGCGAAAAAGCAGGCCGCGGAGTGATCGCCGCGGCCGTTTTTGGCCGCGGTCGGGAGGAGGATGCCGGCCAGGCGCCGGCGGCAAAATGGGAGAGAAATCGATGACGATCAAACATGGTTTCGCCAGGGCAGCGATGCTGCTTCTTGGTGTCTCGGCCCTCGCGCAGGCGGCGTATGCGTCGGAGCCGACCGTGGTTCCGGAGCAGCCGGCATTCCCGGCGCAAGGCAAGATCACCTATGTGCCGCGCGACTCGATTATCGAGTTCAAGGCGCTGCCCGAATACAAGGAACCCGCCTGGGTCACGGAAAAATTCGTCAAGACCGGCAAGCTGCCGCCCGTGGCCGAGCGGCTACCCAAGGAGCCGATGGTTTTCAAGACCGGCAACATGCCGGACGGTGTCGGCGTCTATGGCGACACCATGCGTCATGTCATCGGCGGGCGGCCGGAAGGCTGGAACTACAGCGCCGGCCAGACGCAGGGCTGGGGCGGAATCGACATCGGCATGTCGGAATGCCTGACGCGCACCGCGCCGCTGTTCCAGGTCGAGGCGACCGACGTCGAGCCGCTGCCGAACCTCGCCAGAAGCTGGGAGTGGTCGCAGGACGGCCACAAGCTCACCATGCATCTCGTCGAAGGGGCGAAATGGTCGGACGGCGACCCTTTCGACGCCGAGGACGTGATGTTCTACTGGGACGACAATGTCGTCGACCCGAACGTCTCGCCGCTGAACGGCGCGACGCCCGAAACCTTCGGCGAGGGAACGACGCTCAAGAAAGTCGACCAGTATACGGTCGAATGGACCTTCAAGGAGGCTTTCCCGCGGCAGCATCTCTATGCCATGGCCTACGGCACCTTCTGCCCCGGCCCGTCGCATATCCTCAAGACCAAGCACCCGAAATATGCCGGCACGACTTACGACCAGTACAAGAACGGCTTTCCGCCGGAATATCTGAACATGCCTGTCATGGGCGCCTGGGCGCCGGTCGCCTACCGGCCGGACGACATCATCGTGCTGCGCCGCAATCCCTATTACTGGAAGGTCGACGAGGCCGGCAATCAGTTGCCCTACCTCAACGAGCTCCACTACAAGCTGTCGACCTGGGCCGACCGCGACGTGCAGGCGATCGCCGGATCGGGCGATTTCTCGAACCTGGAGCAGCCGGAGAATTTCGTCGAGTCGCTGAAGCGCGCGGCCGATGAAGCAGCCCCTTCGCGGCTTGCCTTCGGCGCACGCCTTATTGGCTACAATCTGCGCATGAATTATTCCGCCAATGGCTGGGGCGAGCCGGACGAACGCGCCCAGGCGGTCCGCGAGCTCAACCGCAACCTGGATTTCCGCAAGGCCGTGACCATGGCGGTCGACCGCAAGAAGCTCGGCGAAGCGCTGGTGAAGGGGCCCTTCACCGCGATCTATCCGGGCGGACTGTCGTCCGGTACGAGCTTCTACGACCGGCAGTCGACGGTCTACTATCCCTACGATCTCGACGGCGCAAAGGCGCTGCTTGAGAAGGTGGGTCTGAAGGATACCGATGGCAACGGTTTCGTGAACTTCCCGGCCGGGACAGCCGGCGGCGCGGACGTGCAGATCGTGATGCTGGTCAACGCGGACTACGGCACCGACCGCAACCTCGCGGAAGGCGTGGTCGGGCAGATGGAGCAACTCGGCATCAAGGTCGTGCTCAATTCGGTCGACGGCACGAAGCGCGACGCGACGCAATATGCCGGCAGGTTCGACTGGCTGATCCGCCGCAACGAACAGGAATTGACCTCGGTCGTGCAGAACACGACCCAGCTTGCCCCGACCGGTCCGCGTACGAGCTGGCATCACCGCGCGCCCGAGAGTGGCAAGGTCGACCTCTTGCCGCACGAGCAGGAACTCGTCGACCTCGTCAACAAATTCATCGCCAGCAATGACAATGCCGAGCGGGCCGAACTGATGAAGCAATTCCAGAAGGTCTCGACGACCAACGTCGACACCGTCGGCCTCACCGAATATCCGGGCGCGCTGATCATCAACAAGCGCTTCTCCAACATTCCGGCCGGCGCGCCGATCTTCATGTTCAACTGGGCCGAGGACACGATCATCCGCGAACGCGTGTTCGTGGCGGCCGACAAGCAGGGAGATTTCGAACTCTATCCGGAGCAACTACCGGGAAAACCCGGCGAAGCCGGCCCGATTAACTGAGGCTTCGCCGTCCCTGCCGGCCCGGTTCTCTCCCGCCGGGCCGGCAGGATATCTTCCCAAGCGACCACGGCGCGCGTCACAGAGGACCGCGTGATCCAGAACCGACAGAAGGAAACGGCATGCTCAGATTTCTGCTTGTCCGCATCGCCTCTGCCATTCCGGTGCTGTTCGTGCTCAGCGTGGTCACCTTCGCGATCATCCAGGCGCCGCCCGGCGACTACAGCGACTATATCCGCTCGCAGCTCATCAACCAGGGCGGAGCGTCCTTCGAAGAGGCCGATGCGCAGGCGCAGGCCTATCGCAAGGAGCATGGCCTCGACCGGCCGCTGACGGTGCAATACGTCAACTGGATGACCGGTATCCTGACGCGCGGCGATTTCGGTCACAGCCTGTTCTACAACAAGCCGGTCGCCGACGTGGTCGGCGAGCGCCTGCCGCGCACTCTGGCGCTGGCGCTGGTCTGCCATGTCCTGGCGTCCGTCATCGGCATTTCCTTCGGCGTGTTCGCCGCCACGCGGCAATATTCCTGGATCGACGGCGTGCTTTCGGCGGTGTCGTTCCTCGGCATGACGGTGCCGCGCTTCCTGATGGCGCTGATCATCGTCTACGTCCTCGTCTTCCATTTCAATGTGAGCGAGATCAACAGCTTCCATTCCGCCCACTATGGCGGCGCGCCCTGGTCCTGGGACAAGTTCGTCGACCTGGTGAAGCATGTCTGGCCGGTGGTCGCCATCGCGACATTCGGCGGGCTCGCCTACAACATGCGCGTCATGCGCGGCAACCTAATGGACACGCTGAACGCGCAATATGTCGAGACGGCGCGCGCCAAGGGGTTGAGCGAGGGCGCGGTCGTGCTGCGGCATGCCGTTCCCAACGCGCTGCACCCGCTCGTCATGTATCAGGGCGTCGTGCTCCCCTACATGCTGACCGGCGAGATCGAGACGGCGATCATCTTCGCGCTGCCGACCGTCGGGCCGGCGATCGTCGGCTCGATGTGGGTCGGCGACGTCTATGTGACCGCGACCTTCATGCTGGTCCTCTCGGCGACGCTGATCGTCGGCAACATCATCGCCGACCTGCTGCTTGCCGCGCTCGACCCGCGGGTGAGAATTGGAGGAGGCGCGTGATCATGACCGTCGACGTTCACGGCACCGTTCCGGTCGCGGCCCAGCCGGAGGAAAAGCCGCAGCAACATCACGAAAGCTATTCCGCGCTTGTATGGCGGCGGCTGCGGCGTTCCTGGACCGGCATGATCGGCCTCGTCCTCGTCAGCCTTCTCATCGTCATGGCGGTGTTCGCGGATTTCCTGGCGCCGGTCGATCCGAAGGCGACCGATATCGCGTTTGCGCCGCCGCAGTCGTTCAGCATGCACGACAGGGACGGCAATTTTGTTTTCCCGCCGCGCAGCTATCCCGTACGCGAGACGCAGGAACTCGATCCGATCACCTTCCAGCCAATCGTCGGCCCTGACTACGACAACCCGCAGATACTCGGCTTTTTCGTCAAGGGCGCGCCCTACCGGCTGTTCGGCCTGATCCCGGCGGAGCGCCATTTCTTCGGCGCCGTCGACGGTTCGCCCGTGCATCTGCTCGGCACCGACAAGTTCGGCCGCGACGTGCTGTCGCGCATCCTCTACGGTTCGCGCATCTCGCTGATCATCGCACTCACCGTCGTCTTCATCGTGACGCTGGTCGGCACGACGGTCGGCATGGTGTCGGGTTATCTCGGCGGCCGCTTCGATGCCTGGACGCAGCGCTTCGTCGAACTCGTGCTCGCCTTCCCGCAACTGCCGCTCTACCTGGCGCTCGCCTCCCTTATCCCGGTCACGGCGCCGACCAACGTGTTCATCGGTTTCGTCGTCATCGTCATGTCGGCGCTGGGCTGGGCGCAACTGTCGCGCGAGGTTCGCGGCAAGACGCTGGCGCTCGCCCGTGTCGACTATGTGCGGGCGGCGATCGCCATCGGCGCGACCGACCGGCGCATCATCTTCCAGCATATCTTTCCGAACGTGATGAGCCACGTGATCGTCGCGGTGACGCTGGCGATCCCGCAGGTGGTGCTGCTGGAATCCTTCCTCGGGTTCCTCGGCTTCGCCGTGAAGCCGCCGCTGATCTCCTGGGGGCTGATGCTGCAGGATACGGCGAACTATTCGGCGATCGGCTCCTATCCGTGGATTCTCTCGCCGGTCGGCGCCGTGCTGATCACGGTCTTTGCGTTCAACGCGCTGGGCGACGGCCTGCGCGACGCGATCGACCCGTATTGAGGAGGGCAGGGATGGCTTCCGAAGCGCTCGACAGCATGGCCCCCGAGGAGCGGCGCGATCTCGCCGCGAAAAAGGGCAGGCCGGTCATCGATGCACGCAATGTCGGCGTCGAGTTCACCGTCGAGCGCGGCAAGGTGCAGGCGGTCAAGGACGTCTCCTTCCAGCTCTACCGCGGCGAGACGGTAGCCATCGTCGGTGAGTCCGGCTCGGGCAAATCGGTGACGGCGCGCACCGTCATGGGCCTCTTGTCCAAGCGCGCGACGATCAGCGGCCGCGCCCGTATAGAATATGACGGCAAGGACGTGCTGAAGTTTTCCGACAGGCAGCGCCGGGCGCTGCGCGGCGACCGCATCTCGATGATCTTCCAGGAGCCGATGAGCTCGCTCAATCCGATCTACACGGTCGGCACCCAGATCGTCGAAGCGATCCGCATCCACCGTCGCATGGGCCGCAAGGAGGCGCAGGCGCGGGCGCTCGAACTGCTGAGGCACGTGCAGATCCCCGATCCGGAGGCGCGCCTCAACCAGTACCCGCATCAGCTCTCCGGCGGGCAGCGGCAGCGCGTCATGATCGCCATGGCGCTCGCCAACAATCCCGACGTGCTGATCGCCGACGAGCCGACCACGGCGCTCGACGTGACGGTGCAGGCCCAGATCCTCAACCTGATCCGCAGTCTTCAGCGCGAGCTCGGCATGGCGGTGATCCTGATCACCCACGACCTCACCGTTGTCCGCCAGTTCTCGGACTATGTCTATGTGATGAATGAGGGCGAGGTGCGCGAGCACAATCTGACCGAGGCGCTGTTTGCGAATCCGGCGCATCCCTACACGCGCAAGCTGCTTGAGTCCGAACCGCGCGGTGCCGCCAATCCGCTGCCGGAGGGTTCGCCGGTCATCCTCGAAGGCGAGGGTGTGCGCGTCGCCTTCACGCTCAAGAAGGGTGGCTTCTTCAACGCCCAATATACCGAGCTTCTCGCCGTCAACGATCTCAGCATCCATCTGCGCCGGCACGAGACCCTGGGGCTGGTCGGTGAATCCGGGTCGGGCAAGACCACTTTCGGCCAGGCGCTGATCCGGCTGATCGAAATCGACGCCGGCCGGATCGTCTTCGACGGCAAGCAGATCGAGGCCAGGTCGCGCGAGCAGATGCGGCCGCTGCGCTCGCGCATGCAGGTGGTGTTCCAGGACCCGTTCTCGTCGCTCAATCCGCGCATGTCGGTCGGCCAGATCATCGAGGAGGGGCTGATCGTCAACCGGCTCGGTGCGACACGCGCCGAGCGGATCGACCGGGTCCGGGACGCGCTGGTTAGCGCCGGGCTGCCGGGCAACATCCTGTCGCGTTTTCCGCACGAATTCTCCGGCGGCCAGCGCCAGCGCATCGCGATCGCCCGCGCCATCGCGCTGGAGCCGGAATTCATCCTGCTCGACGAGCCGACCTCGGCGCTCGACCTGTCGGTGCAGGCGCAGATCATCGACTTGTTGCGCAAGCTGCAGGACGAGCGCGGCCTGAGCTATCTGTTCATTTCCCACGACCTCAAGGTCGTGCGCGCACTCTGCCACCGCGTGATGGTGATGCAGCACGGCAAGATCGTCGAGGAGGGGCCTGTCGCCGAAGTCCTCTCCAATCCCAAGACCGCCTACACGGAGAGGCTGGTGCGCGCCGCGTTCCAGGTCGCCGCGTAGGTCCGCAGCATTCTTCCAAGCAAAGGCATAGCAGCATGGCCAGACAACCCAGGATCACTTTCATCGGCGCCGGCTCCACGGTGTTCATGAAGAACATCATCGGCGACGTTTTGCAGCGCCCGTCGCTCGCCGGCGCTACCATTGCGCTGATGGACATCAATCCGCAGCGACTGGAGGAGAGCGAGGTCGTCGCGGGCAAGCTGGCGAAGACGCTTGGGGTCGGCGCGAAGGTCGAGACCTATTCCGACCAGCGCCGAGCGCTGGAAGGGGCGGACTTCGTCGTCGTCGCGTTCCAGATCGGCGGCTACGAGCCCTGCACGGTGACCGATTTCGAGGTGCCCAGGAAATACGGACTGCGCCAGACCATCGCCGATACTCTGGGCGTCGGCGGCATCATGCGCGGGCTGC
This sequence comes from Mesorhizobium sp. IMUNJ 23232, assembly GCF_044326205.1. NCBI lineage: Bacteria > Pseudomonadati > Pseudomonadota > Alphaproteobacteria > Hyphomicrobiales > Phyllobacteriaceae > Mesorhizobium > Mesorhizobium sp. IMUNJ 23232. The sequence goes on along the minus strand of NZ_JBIRCY010000003.1, from coordinate 109,196 downwards.
GCACCGTGCCGCACCTTTGGTCGATCTGCGAGGACATGCTCCAAATCTGCCCCGATGCCATCCTGCTGCAATACGTTAACCCGATGGCGATCAACACCTGGGCGATCGCCGAAAAATATCCGGCAATCCGGCAGGTTGGCTTGTGCCATTCTGTACAGGGCACCGCTTGGGAACTGGCGCGCGATCTCGACATCCCCGTCGAGGACATCCGCTACCGCGCCGCTGGCATCAACCATATGGCGTTCTACCTGAAATTCGAGCATCGCGAGAAGGACGGCAGCTATCGCAACCTCTATCCGGACCTGGTTCGCGGCTACCGTGAAGGCCGCTTCCCGAAGCCCAGCCACTGGAACCCGCGCTGCCCGAACAAGGTGCGCTACGAGATGCTGACCAGGCTCGGCTATTTCGTCACCGAGAGTTCCGAGCATTTCGCCGAATACACGCCCTATTTCATCAAGGAGGGCCGGCCCGACCTGATCGAGAAATTCGGCATTCCCCTGGATGAATATCCGAAGCGCTGCGTCGAGCAGGTGGCGCGGTGGAAAGGTATAGCCGACAGCTACCGCGAGGCCGAGACCATCGAGGTCGAGCCGAGCAGGGAATACGCCTCCTCCATCATGAACTCGGTGTGGACCGGCGAGCCCTCCGTCATCTACGGCAATGTGCGCAACAAGGGCTGCATCACCTCGCTGCCCGAAAACTGCGCCGTCGAGGTGCCATGCCTGGTCGACGCTTCCGGCATCCAGCCGACCCACATAGGCGCGCTGCCGCCGCAGCTCACGGCCCTCATCCGGACCAACATCAATGTTCAGGAGCTAACCGTCTCCGCTTTGATGACGGAGAACCGTGAGCATCTCTACCACGCCGCAATGATGGACCCGCATACGGCGGCCGAGCTCGACCTCGACCAGATCTGGAGTCTGGTCGACGACCTGCTTGGGGCGCATGGAGATTGGATTCCCGCGTGGTCACGGCCCCGGAAGCGATCATGGGTTGCCTGAAAGGACGATGGCGCGGGCGTTCCCAACGCCGCATGGCGGCCGATACCGACATGCTCAGTCAAGCTGAAACGTCCGGCAGGACGATCTCGATCGAGTGTTTGTCGTCGAGGCGGAATTCGGACGTCCACGGTCCCGGATAAGCTGCGTGGAGGGAGCCGATCAGGTCCGGCAGGTTCTTTACGACCGCACCACCTCTCGCCAGAGTATATGGCTTGCTCCACGCGATGTCCGCATTGGTGAAATGCAGCACCATGGGCCTGTGGCCGTGAATGCCGATCAAATCTTCGACGACCGACGGGTCGGGGTTGTCATGACGGCCGTCGGCGGAAAACACATAGTGCGTCGCTTCGAAAAACCTCAGGAAGCTGCTCGGGTTGTTCGCGGAACTGCTATGGTGCGGAACCTTCAGCAGATCGATCTTGCGGGCCGCATCAGGCAGGCCGAGTTCGGCCCACGCCGTGACGATGTCGTCGCCGCGGGCGTCGCCGGTCAACAGCAGGCTCCGGCCGCCGACCTCGACCAGGACGACGATCGACGACAGATTTGGAACGGACGTGTCGAGCCGCGTGGCGAACAGGTCGGCAAGCGCCGCCGCCCGTGCCGCTTCGCTCGGCGCCGAGAGCGCCTTGCTCCAATCGTCCCGCAGCCGGTCCAGCCGCCGCTGCAGCGGGCCGAGGACGGTCACCTTGGCGCCGTCGATCATGAGCGCCGATCCCGGCCGTGCGGCCACGAAGCCGCTCGTCGGAACATTCCCGTCCAACCCGAGCGAGCGCAGGCTGGCGGCAAGCTTGTTGCCCTGCGGTATGCTCTGCAGGATCGCATCGCCGCCACGCCCCAGCGCGCCCGGCGCAAGCCGCCCGGCGGTCGGGTTGGAAAGCTGCAGGGCGATCGCGCCGCTCGACTGCGCCAGGCAGGCGGGCGCCGGGCCGACGAGGTCGTCGAACGCGTTGAACCAGAAGCGGCGAAACCGCACATCGCCCGGAAGCGGCGCTTTCGCGGCGAGATCGGCGGCGAGCCTGCCCAGCCCGTCGATATGGTCGTCATCGATGTGGCTGACCATGCCGAGGTCGACGGCAAATGGCATTGATGGATCGATCTGCTTGAGCCGCGGCAGGAGGACGTCCCGCAAAACGGACACTGGTTCGCCGTTTACCTCAGCGCTGCGCGGCCCGCCGTCGATGATCCAGGTGCGCCGTTCGCCCTGTGCATCGTCGTATCGAAGGATGAGGCAGTCACCGTGCAGCGCGTTCAGAGCTTCGAAAACGACCAATTTGGGTTCTCCTCAGACGGACCGGAGGGCACGCGGGACGTCGACCGGGCCGGCGCCCTGAAAATCGCGCTCACGGCCGAATTCGGTGGCCGTCCGCATGAGGAAGACCGTGGAGCCGCAGATCGGGACATTGATAGACCTCCAGTTGGCCGGCGGGTCGAGCGGCTGTCTGATCCCGGCCAAAAACCTTGCGGATTGTCCGGCGGACCGCGTGAACCCAGCGTGAAAAGACCGTCGCTTCCGTCCTCGGAACATGGGATGGATACCGGGAGTGTGGTGCAAATGCCGGTGTCCCGATCATGGCAGGATCGGACATCGCCATCGCGATGCTGGGCTGGCCGGGGATGGCGAATTGAAAGCGTTGGGCATGGATCGACCGCTGGAGACCAAAGGGAGCCAGGGCATATTCGAGCCGGCGGCCCGGTATCTCTCCGGAGAGCGCGGTCTCGATGCCGCACTGGTCGCCAGGATCGAGAAGTTCCTTGATGTTTTCGACTATGTGCCGGTCGGGGCGCATGCGGATGTTGCCGAGGCGACGACGCAAAATCGCGTGGCGCTGCTTCGCGCCGCTGTAGGCTTCAACCTGTTCAGGCTGCACTCCCGCACCGCGCCTGGCCTGACGTTCTTCGGTGGAACCGCCGATCCAGGCGCTGCCCGCCCCGGGGCAACGGAACTTCGGGCAAGCCTCGTCGGCGCAGGAGAAACGCCCCGGCAGGCTTTCGAGGCCTGCGTGGGGGAGGGCGTCGAATATCTGTCGCAGTTCCGGCACGAAGCTGACGAGATCGTAGTCGGCTCATCTCTGGGTGCCGCAGCATGGAACGGCGACGCCGTCACGAAGTCGCTGCTCGATCTTGCCGGCGCCGCCGCGCCGGATGGCATCGACTGGATCGCCGCCAAGGACATGTGCGACAATACAACGCAATGGCTGCCCGCGAACATCGTGGTGCGCGATTCAGCGTTGGTGCGGCCCGGCGACGAGCGCTTCGCCTTGAGCAGCGGCTGCGCGGCCGGACCGACCTGGGCCGCCGCGGTTGCCTCCGCCCTGTTCGAACTCATCGAGCGCGACGCCGTGGCGATGTGGTGGAAAGGCGGGCGTGGCGGCGGCCCCATAGCGCTCGAAATCCTGGCCGAGCTGGGGGCGTTGGAATTCCTTGCCAAAGCCAGGCGGGACAGTCGGCAGCGAATCACGACGCTGCTCGACATATCGGGAGATATCGGCATTCCCTGTGTTGCCGCAGTATCGTTCGACCGGTCCGGAGGACGGTTCGCCGGCGGCTATGCCTGCCATCTCGACGCGGCACGCGCCTGCCGGGGGGCGATCGTTGAAATGTGCCAGATGGAATTCGGGCGGGAGGTGGCGTCGGCCAAGCTCCCTCACCTCCCCCCCGACGCGCTGACCGAAGCCGATCTCGCGCAGGAACGCCGCGCCGGAGGCATTTCAGTCGACCGTCCCGGCGTTACGGCCGGCTTTCTCGGTTCGATGTCGCTGCGCAGCGGTGATTCGCCGGCGCAGGCGAATGTCCTCGCTGAAACGCTCGATCGGCTCACTTTCAATGGCTTGCATGCCTATGCCGTCGATTTGACCCGGCCGGCATTCGGCATTCCGGTGGCACGGGTGGTTGTGCCGGGGTTGCGGCCCTATCCGTCGCGCATTCTTGGTGCCGGAGTCGCTAACGCAGCGGCAGGCTGGTTGCAAAAGCCATTACCTGTCGACAATATCGATCTGCTTTGAGGCATCCGCTTCCCCGGCTTGTTCGGGAGTGACATGCAGCACAAAATCCTGCTTGGCGAATTGGGGCGGCAAGACATGTCCGGAAGTACGAGCGCCATGTACGGGCTGACCACTTTTGGCAAACCGGCATTCGATTTTGCCGGCACGGAAGTAGCCATCGTCAATCGCAAATCGATGGCCCTGCTTGCCTACCTTGCGAACACGACGCACGGCTCCGAGAGCCGCGAGCGGCTGGCAGGCCTGTTGTGGAGCGAATCGACCGAGGAGAGGGCGCGGGCGTCGCTGCGGCAGACGATCAGCGATCTCAGGACCTGCCTGTCAGGCTTCGCCGAGCCGCCTTTCGTCGCCGACCGCCTCAGCGTGACTCTTCAACTGCCGCAGGTTCGAATCGATCTGCGCGATATTCGAGACGGGCTGAAGGCGGGCGCAATCCATTCGGTATTCCTCAATCGCGACCGCCTTCCGGAAACCTTCCTGGCTGGCTTCGAGGATCTCGATCCGGCCTTCCGGGCATGGCTTCTTGTTCAGCGCCAATGCATCCAGAACGAACTCGTCGGCAATCTGGAAGCGCTCGCGGCGGCAGCGCCGGATCTTCCCCAGTTGCGGCAGGCCGGACTGGCGCTGCTGAACCTCGATCCGACGAACGAGGTGGGCTGCCGGGCGGCCATGGAGGCCTCGGCCCGTCTCGGCGACACGGCGGGCGCCCTGCGGCTCTACAAGGCGTTGTGGGACATATTGGACGAGGAGTTCGACAGCGAGCCTTCGGACAAGACAAAGGACCTCGTTCTCGAGATCAAGATGGGACGGATCGGGCCGCCGCGACAATCCAATGACCTGGTCGTGCCGCGATCAGGCCAGGAGCGCGGCGCCGCGGCTCTCAACCTGATCGCCGTCCCGGGGGCGCAGCCGAAGCCGTCCGAGGCTTATTTCCTTTTCGTCGGAGACTTCGAAACGACCGGCGTCTCGACTTCGCCGGCGCTGGCCTCGGCGCGCCTGCTGCGCCACGAACTCGTTGCCTCGCTGGTCAGGTTCCGCGACTGGGCTGTACTCGACCTCGACGGGAAAATGCCGCCGGACGTACGCAGGCCGGCCTTCCTGATCGAGGCGGCTGCTTTCGAGGAGCGCGCTTCGCTGCGCTTCATCCTCACCCTGAAGGACATGAGCAACGGCCGTTTCATCTGGAGCGAGCAGTTCTCGATCGAAGCGACGGCGTGGTTCACCACGCAGCAGAGCATCATCCGGCGCATCGCCATTGCGCTCGACGTCAGCATGTCGTCGGAAAGCCTGACCCGCATATCGAGCATCCCCGACCTGTCGCTCGATCAGTTCGACCGGTGGCTGAAGGGACAGGAGATGATATTCCGGTGGCGGCCCGAGGACGAAGCCAAGGCAGAAGCGCTATTCCGGTCGATCATCCAGGACGCTCCGCATTTCGCCCCCGCCTATTCCGGCATTGCCGGGATCCTCAATTCGCGCCACCTGATCTTTCCCGGCCTGTTACGCTCGGAGGAAGATCACGCGGAAGCACTGCGTCTGGCCAAGATCGCCGTCGAGCTTGATCCAATCGATTCGCGGACCCAACTCCATCTGGCGTGGTCCTACGCGATGAACGGCATCCCGGACAAAGCCGGCCTCAACTTTCTGCTGGCCTGCGACCTCAATGCCAACGACCCATGGACGCTCGTATCCGCATCCCTGGGCCTTGCCTATTGCGACGATCTCGAAAATGCCGAGCGGCTCTCCAAAGCCGCCCTCGACATCGGCCTTGGCGTCTCGAAGCTGCATTGGAGCTATCAGGCCGGTGTGCGATTCATCCTCGGCGATTTCGCCGGAAGCGTCGAGGCTGCCGACCGAGCCGAGGATATCGTCTTCTACATCCGGGCCTGGAAAGCCGCTGCCTGTGCGCTGACCGGAGACGTGGAGGCTGCGCGGGACGAGGCCGGGAAATTCCTGGCGCTGGTTCGGGCGAACTGGTTCGCGAAACCGGCGCCAGACGACGACAGGATCACGCGATGGCTGCTGCAGAGCTTTCCGATCGCCAAGCCCCGCGTCTACGCCAATCTGCGGCGGGGCCTCGAGATCGCCGGCTTGCCTGTGTCGCGTGATCGCCGCAGCGTCACCGTGCGAAGGCCGCGGTCAGCGGCAGCCGCGGATCGTGTAGTCGGCGATGCGTGAAAAGAAAAAATCCTCGCGCTTGAAGTCGTCCGGATTGTTGATCGCGTCGAAGTAGAAATCCGGAATGCCATATTCATTCAGATCATCGGTCTCGTTGGCAAGCTGCTCGTGAGATTTCGTAACCTGATTCTTGGGTGGCAGCCGCAGGAAGAAGACGTGATCGTAGCCCTGCATGATCTGGATTTCCTTGAACCGATCAGGAACCTGCACGAGGCCGGCGAGCTGCTGCTTGAATTCGGCGAGGTCGCGTGGACGCGTGCTGGGATCCTGGGCCCATTGCACGACCTTCATCCCGGTCTCACGGAAATTCAGGATTTTCATCGGTGCGGGCAGCGCTGTAGGATCGTCGACAGGATCTGGCATTTGTTGGTCTCCTATGAGGTAGCGACTTAGTCGGACAGGGTGACGAAGCTGGGCGTCGCGTTCTCCAGGCCGAGCACCTTGGCCGTGAAGGTGATGAGGCCCGGCATCTTCCGCGGGGCGCCGCCGGGGAAGAGCAGTTGCAGCAGCACTTTCGTCGCCGGGTCGGATTCGATCTCGTCGGCCGACGCGGAAAGGCCTGCGGCGAAGACGTCTCCGACGAGGACGGACCCCAGCGTTCCCAGACTACAGCCGTTGGCGTCTTCCGCGGCCTCGAAGAGCAGCCAGAGAATGAGGGGCGGATTGCCGGAGAGATGGTCGAGCTCGCTTTCGGAAAAGGCGACGTCCGTGCCGGACAGCCAGCTTCGCAGCGCCGCTGCTCGCCGGTCAGGATCAGCGAGCAGCGGCGCTCCGTCGCGGATCGCCGGCGGCAGCGCGTCGATCAGCGCCTGGAGCGTAAGCAGGCCTCCGACGGTCCCGCGGACCAGGTCGCGAAGCAGCAGGCCAGAGTAATTTGTATTCGGGAGCTTCGCCCGATCCTCCGCCGACAACTGCGCGGGGTCGAGCAGCTCGGTGCCGTCCGGCCCGACAAGCTGGTTGGCAAAGTCGCCGTTGGAGATCATCACGTCATTGAAGCACGGTCCGATGCGGCGGCTCGGCTGCGGTTTGGATTTGCCGATCTCGAAAAAATTCGACCAGTCGGCGATCCAATTGGTGGCGGGGGGCAGCTTGTGAGGCCGGCGCGCCGAGGTCGTCCTTAGCACGTCGCGGACGCCTTCGCCCTCCGGATGCTCGTCGTTGAACACGTAGGACATGCGCACCATCGAATGGCCGAGCCGGTACGCCGCATGCGAGAATTCGAGCGGTATCCCCGCTGCATCGATATCGGCCAGCGGTCTGAAGCCCGAGGCATCGTAGCGCTGCAGCACCGACGGGAGCAGTAGCTTGCGGAGCAGGTCGTTCCTGACGATGTTGCGGTAGAGCGCCGTGGTGACGCGCCGCGCATTCTCGAAAAGATGCAAACCCCGCGGCCCCGTCTGATCCGACGGCGGCATGTCGGGCAGCGCCCGCAAGGCGGTCACCACCGCATTGTGAACATGATGGAACAGCGCGGTGACCTGCGCGACCATCGCATTGTCGTCGTTGCGCTCGTCGGGAATGAGCATGTCCGGCGGGCCGGACTTCACGCCATCGCTCATGTCGGACTGCCGGAACCGGGGAATGTCGCGATGCGGGAACGGGCAGGCGCCCTCGGGAGGTTTGGGCGCCGAAGCGGGCCGCTTGCCGATCGAACCGGTCCTGAGCATGGTGCGGTAGCCGTCACCCTTCTTCGGCAACTCGTACAGGAATTCGCTGAATACCGGGCCCGCCCCGTAGAGAGCCTCCAGCAGCAGAGGCCGCTCCCGCAGATTGCGGCGCTCCTGCTCCGCCGAGGAGAGGCTCGCGGAAATCGCCGAGTTGCGGATCACGTCGTGCGCGGCGAACTGGGCCAGATAGGTGTAGCCGGCTGGAATCTTCCGGTTGAAATTGGTCGCCTTGTCGGACGACACGCCGTCCTTGAACAGATGCGGCTTGGCGAGACGACGCGCCAGCTTGGCGAACATGGTCTGGGTCGCCCATGCATCGCCCAGGCCGAAATAGGTTTCGGCCGGATCGGCATAGCCCTCCCTTGCGAAATTGCGGAAGCGTGTGGGAACCGCGTCCGGCGCTTCGGCGAGCGCTGCCGGCGCGAAAGCCAATATGGCTGCCCCCCCGCCAGCCCCCGCACGTGCCGCCACACGTTCTCGCTGAATCGGCCGCGCATCGGCGAGGCTGGCTCCCCTTACTCCCCCGTGCTCGCCCATGTTCCCTCCCGACGGACTGCCCAATCAAGGTCTCTGGACCGGCGTCCACCGCCTGGTCGAGAGTGTAGTAGCGAAGCGTTTCGACAATCAAGATCGCCTGGCGCGCGTCCTGCAATGCCATGAAGCGATCTGCCGATGCCGTCGAAACCCCTGTCGTTCGCAAGAGTCATGGAGTTTTAGATCCCCATTCCCCGCGAGTGCAGCGATCTTCACCCGCGCTGCGTGAATTCACCGTGAATCGAAACGGCGGCGCCAACTCACGATGAATTCACGGAGCGACCGCAAAAGTCCGTTCGGCCGCTTCGCAAGAGGCCGTTTCCGCCGTGACACTGACCGATGCGTTCGGAGCACGGTCCTGCGGGAGCAGATAATTTTCCTTGCGCGACTGTCTGACCTTGGTCGCGCAGCAACGGAGCCGCTCGGCGTCCCCAACTGCCGGGCGGCTCCGTCTGTCATTGGCCGAAATTCGGCGCCGCCGCGATATGCGAGGAGGATGGAGATGCCGGAGAATCCCCGCAGGGTTTTCTTGCCGCCAAGGTGCATGTCTTCGCACGACCCGATGCGCAGCCGCGACGCCGTCTGCCGCCGGCGTCTGCCGGGACGACGCTGCCCTTTCCAGGCGCCGGCCTGCCCGGCGGTCTGCCGCCTGTCGCCATCGATGACAGGATTGCTCGAACCTGTTTGACGGGAGGTAAGCAGGGCGCGCGAAACGGCTGCTTCGGACGACACGGCCCCGCCAGTTTGCGATTTACGCTCGCAATCGCATCAAGCTTTGCGGCGCCGCGCGTCTCGTCGAGCTGGACAGCGCAGAGCCTTCAATCTGCGTGGCAAGTTGTTGCGCTCCATTATTCTAACTGTGCCGCGCTACCTGCTCGGCCGAGGCATCCTTGCTCGACATGCGCCTCGATCGCGGCCACCGTTTCCGGTTCCGGCTGCCGCCAAATGCCGCGCAACTGTCATGCGCCGTCGAAAAAACCTCCGAAAGCGGTCAGGTCGAGCAGTTGCGTTTCGTCTCGGACTTCGGTGCGGATACCGGAGAGGTCGTGGGCAAGGTTCTGGCGCAGTGTCTGACCGCCGAAATGCAGGCCGCCTATGCGATAGGGATTGCGCAGGCTGATGATCGGAGCGCCTGAATTGCCGGCAAGCATCGTCGCGTCGTGACTCAGCGCCCAGCTGCGCTGATCGCCGACAATCTCGCCCGGTTTGTTCACGATCCGGCCGGGGCTGAGATATTTGGTCCCGTATTCGTCGCCGAACAGTTCCCGGAAGCGGTCCCAGATATCGGTCGACGCTTCGCCGGTGTCGGGATCGACGGTGGACGAAAGTCCGGGCCTGGCCGGATAGCCGACGACGACGAGCTTGGATTGCCCGGCCGATTCCGTGAAGAGCGGCCCCGAGGGAGCCGGACGCGGGAGGTCTGCTCCGGCCGCGTTGGTCGTTTCCACTTCAAGGACGGCGATGTCCAGTTTGCCGACATCCGCGACCTCGCCGATCTTCCAGGGGCCGGCGGTCAGCACACTCTTGATGACGAACCGGCGAGCCTCGTCCTTCGCCGCCTCGTCGAAGCAGATCGAGACCCTAGCATTGAGAAGAAATTTCTGGCGTCCATTGGCGGACGGGATCGGCTCGGAAAAGGCCTCGACCACATGACGGTTGGTCATGACGAGGCCCTTGGCGATGACTGTTCCGGTCCCGACATGTGTGTGGCCGTCCGGCCCGTCGATATCGATGCGGCCGACCGCGTCGATCAGTGGTTTCAGAACCGTCCTCGGCGGACCGAGATCGTCCGCCCAGGATTCGAGTTGGGGGTCGTGCGGATCGATCATGCCGGCGACGACCTTGAGCGCCGGCCTGTCCGTCAGGCGCACGATCGCTTCCGCCGTTGCGCGCGCCGCGCCGGTCGACTCGGTTGGAATGTCCGAGCCGCGGGTCCAGGCATCGACGACTCGCTCGGCGTGGGACATCATTTCGTCGCGAGCGTTCCGCGCCTTTTCCGTCGAGTCCATCCGCGTGTCATAGCGTTTAAGGGCCCTCTCGATACGATCGAGCATGTCCTTCTTGCCCGAACAGGCGAGCGTCGTGCGAGCGGCAATCGGCAGAGCAGCAGCGCCTTCCTGGAGGAGGGGGCGTTGCGGAAGAAGTCCTGACGAAGGCGTGCGTGGACCGACGAAGGCGGTAAGAGGCGTCGCTGCCGTCGGTGCCGATCCGGGTTCGAGCAGAGCCGCCGCTGTACTTTTGACGGCCGCCGCTAACGCCCTGCTGGGACGGGGTGCGGCGGCGCTTTCGAGCGCGCCGACGCGTTTCGGGTCCGTCCGCTGGCCCCGATCGAGCGCAAGAAAGCCCGCTTCGGCGGCAAAGCGCTGAGGGTTGTCCGTCGCATCCAGAATCGACTGCCCCGGATTGGCGTTGCTCGACATCGACGGTTTCGGAATCTCGGCGAGCGGCAGACCAAGCAGTTGCTCGGCGTCGACGACGCCGGTGCCCATGGATTTCGAAGGCCATTGGCCGGGCTTGCGTGCCGTCTTCCTGATCGCCGAGCGAAACAGTTCCTGGACAGTCACGCCCCGTTTGCGCGCCTCTGCCCGGACCGCGTCCGGCGAGTGCCTGGCCAGCCACAACGCCGCGCAGCCGGCGGCTATGGCAACCGCGAAGGACGTGCCCTGGCCCGGCTCGACAAGCGACTTGTCGGTATCGGACGGCCAGCGCCGCCGCGCCACGTAGACATTCTCGGCTGGTGCGGAAACGTCGACCTTGGGGCCGCGCGACGACCCTTTCCAGGGCCGATCATTGAAATCCACGCCCGCGACGGCGATGACGTTGGCGTCCCAGGCGGGGTATACGACCGCGTGCACGCAATTGCCGGCGGCGGCGAGCACGATCATATCGGCCTTGACCGCCCGCTCGATGGCGCGGCGCACGTCCGCGCCTTCTATCGGCCCGCCGATGCTCATCGAGATGATGTCGCATCCCGTCAGGCGGGCGTGGTCGATCGCGGCGGCGACGGCGGCGCCGCTGCCGATAATAGCGGAATCGACGCAGCGGATCGGCACAAGGGTAGCACCAGGCGCGACGCCGACGATCTCCAGCGACGGCTGGCTCACCACCGCGCTCGATGTGGCCGTGCCATGGCCGGGAGACCCCATCGTCGGCCACAGCGGATCGATCGGCATGCCGCCCCCGGCGAGGATATCCGTGCCTCTGCGGATGTCGATCGCACCGTCCAGCTCGCGGTGGTCGGCCACCCCCGTATCCGGCTGACCGATCACGATGCCCTGGCCGGTGGTGCCGAAGGTTGCCCAGGCCTTGTCCGCCTTCACGGCCGAGACGGCCCAGCGCGCCGCCGGCGGCGGCGGCGCGTGCGACTTGCACAGCGTCCAGACGATGCCGCCCACCGATTCCGGCGGGAAGTGGCCGAGCTCATCGTCCGTGATCCAGCCCGGATCGACGTCCGGAACGCAGGAGACCAGTCCGCAATCATCAACGAGATTCTGCGCGACGTCGAAGAGGAAGCCGGCGGACTGGCGGCGGATCACGCCGGGGAATTGCAGGACATGAACGAGCGGATCCTCCCCGGGCGGAAGCGGGAAGTAAGCGAAACAATCGCTGCCGATGACCTCAGCGAGCTTTCTCCTCGTCATTTCCGGGTCGGGGACGTCACGATATTCGAGCGTGAACCGGATGATGCCAGGCGTCAGCTTTTGAGAAGTCGAACCGGCAGTGGCGTCGGCGGCCGCCTTGAGGAATTGGCGATACATGTCCTGTCTTCCTTTCGCGACTGCCCGGCTGGTCGGCTAGCCGAACTCGGCCTCGAAGCTGGCGATCACCCGATTGGCGACCGCTCCGGCCGAGGTCCGGATGATTTCGCGCGATGTCGAGACCTCCGTTTGAGGCCCTGCGCGACTGCGCTCTGTCACTGTCGCCCGGCCGATTCGCGCCGGAGATGAATCGCTTGGCACGGGCCTGGCGGGCGCATTGCAAAGCGACCCTGTGACGACAGTTGACCGCCCGACTCGCTATCGTGCGAGGCGGTGGAAACCTTGCGGATTTCCTGAACGGACCGGCGGATGGGTTGCCGGTCTCGCGTTGTGTTTGCCGCCGTCCGGTCGATCTGAACGGAAACGGCGGCATGATGGATGGGACGGATCGTGTGGGAGGCCACGATCCGTCCCGGCAACCGGTCTATGGAGCTACGCTGCGACTTCCTACAGGCCGTTAGATCCTAGTGACCGGCGCAGCAGGTCTCCATGCCGGTCGCGGCTAGGCTGCCCATTGGCGTCACGCCCGCCATCATCGGCGAGATCGCCTCCACGCCTTGCGGCACCAGGACAAGGTCACGGAACCGGCCCCAGTCGAAAGCGGTCCCCGGATCGCTGCGCCGTTCCGGGTCGAGCGCCGCGTGGGACACGATGGTCTTGAGATTGGGATATTTCGCCCAGCAGTAGCGGACGATGCGGGCCGTGACTTCTACCTGCCAGTCGGAAAAACTGTCGTCATCCTGTGTGTTGACGATTTCGATGCCGAGGCTCCAGTGGTTGACGCGCGTCGCGCCGCCATTCACCCGCGGATGGCTTTTGTCGTTGCGGACATGCCAGGCGGCGCGCGCTTCCGGCGCACACGCCCAGACGATCTGTCCGTGCTGGGGCTCGTTCTCGTCCGGAACCAGCCAGTGGAAACTCGCATTGCCGGCCTGCATGACAGACATCGCGCCGGCCGAACTGCTGCCGGCGGTCGCGTGGATGACGACTGCCCGCACACCCAGGATCGGGTCGAAAATCCGCGACGAGGTTGAGCTTGCCCAGAAATTCTGGACGCCGGGATACCACATTTCCGGAATGCTGACGGGGTCAGGTCTGGATTGGGCCGGCAGATCGAACAGGTAGGTTCTCGGATTGGGCATGCTCGCCTCCTGCAGAGTGCGGTTGATGGGTGATACTTTCGTGGGTTGCTCGTGAAATCAGCGTGAACCACCGGAAGGCGGGATTTTCGGACATATTTGATCCGACCGCGGTGTTTGCCGACCGCTACTCGCGGGCAGCACAGATCGTCGCCAAGGGGCGGAAAAAATCCGCGCTGGCCGTCGATTCCCTGCTCTTTTCACGTCCGGCGAGGCCGGCGGCGTCTAGGATGTGTCGGGAGGTTCTCGCGCCGGGAAGGCAAATCCGTGGACGATTTTCAAAACCTCGTGCGCCTGATGGGCGGGTTTTAGCCGCCAGCCCGGCGGGTGGGCAGGCTTCAGCGGGCGTGTCCGGCGAAACCGGACTGGCGTATCGGCCTTTTTGCCTTGCACGCTCGCGGTGTGGCGGATCGTGTTTTGCGCGGCCGCCGTGTCGTGGGTCCTGTCTTGCGCGACCGCGAGGCGATCCGGCCCGTGTTGCGCAATCAGCAAGTCGTTGCGCGCCTTCCAGCGGCCGAAACGTCTTGCCTGGGCCGGCAGGTCGTCGAGTGCGGCGGCGAGCGCCTGCAACCGCAACGACAGCCGCGCCGCATCGATCGGATCGTCCGGCGACGGAGGCGGAGGCAGGAAGCGGTACGGCCAGCCGTCACCGAACGGCATGATGCGCTGCACAGCGTGCGCGGGCACAGAATGGCGGTGGACGCTGGTTGGGTTTCTGAGCGGATCGAGCAGCGGCAGGCTGATTGTGCGCGGGCGGTCGGCACGGATTGCGGCGGCCGGCTTCGCTTCGGCGGCGCCGACAAAATCGGCAGGCGACATGATGACGGCGATGCCGGGGCTGCGCTGCGGCAGCTCCGTGCTTATGGGCTCCGGCGTGCGCGGCGGCATGGCTACCACGAGGCCACGCGCGGCCGCGATGATCAGTCGCCGGGCGGCGGCTTCAGCCGGAAGCAGCAACATCAGCATGGCGCGGTGGAGATGGCGGGGAAGGGTAAGCGCCGGGGACAGTTTCCCTTTTTCGGCCTGTCCGGTTTCCGGACTGCCGAAGCGTTTCCACCGGAACAGGAAAAACCGTCTGTCAGAACCCGGCCCGGCCATGCCGACGAGCGTGGCCAGGACGCGCTTCAGCGCCTCCCGGTTCTTCTCGACTGCCGCATTCCAATCCGTCCATTCCACCACAGCCCCCTCCAGACAGGGCTGGCGCTACTATCGCACGTATCGGATGCAGGGTAAATAATCCTAGGAATATATTCATGACAAATGCTGACAGTGACCGCCGGGCGAGCCCATGCCTTGCGATTCCAGCAGCAGGCAGACATTCGCGAACGAGGGATCGCGACCAACCCAAGCTTGCCATCGAAAAGAGCGATCCGGCTCCAGTCATGAGGCGCAGGAAGCAGATGATCCCAAAGTGGGCTGTGACCACTTGTTAGGGCTAACACCTGGGGATGCCCCGAAGTCGAGCAATACCATTAGGTTCCATTAATCGCCCTTGTCGAAGAAGGCCCCGGAAGGCAGCACATTATCCTTCATCAGCGGGTACAAAAAAATTTTCGTCGGAGGGTCTTGAAGCGTTTTTGGCCGGTTTCTAACTCATTTTCGTCGAGGCTTCGGCTCGACACCTTGGCGTCGCAGAAGACGCTGCGGCGCTGCTTGTAACCCATGTTGCTTTACGGAGGATATGGCTATGAGAAGCCCTGAATACGCCCCCCTTTTCCGATCGACGGTCGGATTTGACCGTCTCTTCGACATGCTCGAAAACAGCGTGCGGACCGACTGGCCGCCGTACAACATCGAGAAGAAGAGCGAGAACGAGTACCGCATCACCATGGCCGTCGCCGGCTTCAGTGCCGACGAAGTCGAACTGACGCAGCACGGCCCCGAACTGACGGTGACCGGCCAGAAGAAACCGGACGACAATGACCGGCAGATTCTGCATCGAGGACTGGCGGTCGGCAACTTCAAGCAGGCGTTCAAGCTGGCTGATTATGTGAAGGTTGCGAGTGCCTCTCTGGAAAACGGCTTGCTGTCTATCGAATTGGCGCGCGAAATTCCCGAGGAGATGAAGCCTCGGCGCATCGCCGTAACTTCAACGGCGGGTCCGGCTTCAATCCAAGGTGCCAGTGAGCTCGAACAAATCAACCAGGATATCAAGCCGCGAAGCAGAGCGGCCTGACGGCACAACCACCCTCAACACTGCGGTCCGCCTCCCGGCGCCACCGGGAGGCGACAGATTGCGGAGAATGGAGATGAGCAACTCACACAGCTTACCTAACGGCAATCATCCGAACGAACACCCGCACATCGCGCTGGTCGTGCTCGGCCAGCCTGACGACGTTCTGCACGATGCCCGTTTAACTCCACAAGAAAAGCGCGAAGTGCTTGCGTCCTGGGCGTCGGATATCCACGCCGTTCCCCATGTCCCTTCACTGCGCCAGCTTCCCGACGGTTCAATTATTAAAGTCGAGGACATCCTTCGTGCCCTGCGCGCGCTAGATGAAGGCGCCAAAGTTGTGTCGGCCGATGGGAGTCGTATGCCGCCATGGCAGCGGACTTTCACCCGGCGCCGGACCTGGGACCTGCGGAAATGGGCACGCTACGGCCGTAGGCCCGGCGATGATGATGATCCGCCTCCATGTCCGGCTTCCGCAGCGATCCGGCCGAAAAGCGGTGGGGGTGCGGCGTTCGCTGTCCCCGAGCCAGTTTCGGCGTAGCACTGAAGCGCGGCCGGAGATCGACCGCGCTTTACCCCAATGGTTTTGAGCGGAGGAAATAATGCGAGAGATCAATCGATGCTTCGATCGGCCCGTTTATTTGGCCGACGGCCCAAGCAGTGTGTGCGAGATATTGGATGCGGCCGACGCGATCGAGTTCCTTGAGGAATGGCCGGCCGAGTTGAAGGATACCGCCTCTGAAGTAGCGCTACGGGTGTGTCGCCGTGCGCACGACGGGCTCGTACCTATCTCGGCCGCCCGCAACGCGATAGAGGGCTTTGCCAAGTTGGCAGGGATCCTTGAGGATCGAGTTAGCGTCAGCGCATTGCCGTGCTCTGACACCGCGATAACAATCGCGTGAGCGTTCGCAACTCGATACCCGGTCCCTCGATTTCGAAGGTCTGAGAGGTATCCAAAAATGCTCTTACGCCCAGCTGGAAATCAGCCCGATCCAGATTTCGGTCGAACCGCGAGAATAGCGCTCGCTGCCATATGCTGGGGTGCATTGATCGCAGGTGTAATCGCCATAGTGACAACCTTGGCGCATTAGCGATGCAAGCCTGACTCAACGCAAACTTTTCTCGCCGCGTGGCTGCTTTGGGGAGTCGGCAACGTTCATGCGTACGGCTGCAACGAGGCGCAAAGCTGCGGCACGAGTCATGTGCGGCTAACGTTAGTTTCTCACCGATTGCAGACTTAACGGCTTCGTTAAATCGGATGCCTCTCAAGATCAGGAACGGCGAGTCGTGGTCCACAAGGACTGCGGATCAGTTCGGATCGCCGCCGGCGCCGAGGCGATAGGCGAGCTGGGCCCGCGTCAGGCCGAGCAGGCGTGCGGCGGCGGACAGGTTTCCGCCGACTTTCGCCACGGCCGACCGGTAGGCCGACTGCTCCAGCTCCGGCAAGGTGAGGCCGCCCTCATCCAGCAATTGCTCCAGCAGCGGCCGCAGTCTGCCTTCGGTGTCCTCGCCGGCCGCGGAGGCGGGGGAGGGGAACCTGAGCAGTTGCAGTTCGACTTCCGCACGCGATACGGTTTGGCCGCCGTGGTGCGCGGCAAGCACGGCGCTGAGCACCGTGCGCATCTGCCGGAGGTTGCCGGACCAGGCCGACTGCTCGATCAATTTTGCGGCCGGACCGTCGAGTTGCGGCGCCTCGATGCCCATCCTGGCCGCGAGCACCGAAACCATAGCCTGCGCGATTGCCGCGCGCTGGCCGTCGCGCTCGTCAAGTTTTGGCATACGAATGGTGAGCGCCGACAGCGCGTACCAGAGTTCGGGAGACAGTGGCGGCGGTCCGGGCGGGCTGGCCGATGGATCGTAGCCGAGCAGCGCCAGGACGCGAGGGCCGCCGACCAGCATCCCGTCCTCAATGGCGCGGGCGAGATGCGGCTGGATTTCGGACGGGATCTGTTCGGCGGCGTCGATCAGGATCGTTTCGCCGGAAGCGCCCCGGCGTCCCGCCTTGCCATGCCGCGCGATTTCCTCGCACATTGCGAGGTCGACCCGGCTGCCGAAGACACGGCGCGGATCGGTGCCGGACATGCCCGAGGCGCGGTGGAGATAACGCGCCGCGCGCGTCCGCCCGGTGCCGGGCGAGCCGACGATCGCCACGGGAAGCGCCATCCGCGCCAACCTGTCGAGGTCCGCCCGCACCGGCGCCAGAATCAGGCGGTCGAGCTCGGAGAGCGCGCCCTCGGCGGTGCGGGCTGCGACCTTGCGGAGCGGCTCGGACCAAGTGCCGTCCTGCGGCGCGGTGATGCGTTCGCGAAAAAGGATCACTTCCGGGTCGCCCGGACCCCAGGTGTCGGCCGGTTTTCCAACCACCCGGCAATGGCGATGACCCTGGGCGGCGCATTCGACCTCCTTGTAGACGATGAGGGTGTCGAAGAATTCGCTCGCATAACCCGAAGCATAGCCCAACTGGGTCCAGCAGACGGGCTCCGTCGTCCTCTGCAGCCTCCGGAACTCGGCGGCCTCGACGCTGTCGTGCCAGAGGAACTCGCCGGCGAAGCGCTTCTTGCGGAAGTCGAAGTCGTTGTAGACCGTCTCGACGCGGACCACGCCGCTGAACGTATGCAGTCGCGTGCCGGCAGTGAAGGCGTCGCCGATGTCGACGTTGGGCCAGTTCGTCCGCACGAAACGCGCGTCGGCCTGCCCGGTAAGGAATCCCAGCCGGACCAGGAACACACGCGCTTCCTGCGGTCCCAAGAGGCGGATCAGTTCGCGCCGCAGTTCGACCCCGACGGCGGCGCGCTGCATGACGACGCGGTCGCCATTGATGCGGATGGTGCCGTCGACCGGATTGAAGACCAGGCTGGATAGCAGTTCGCGAACCGTCGGCTTGCCGCGGTCGAGCAGCCGCGATGGCTCAATCGGTGCCTTCATGACGTCCCCTCCCGCGCCCTCCACCCGGCGCGACGCAGCCGCAAGACTTCAGGCTCTTGCTCAAATCGTCAAGCCTTTGTCATCATTTCATCAACCTGGCTTGTGCGCATAAGCGCATACCGGTTCACCATTCTTCAGCTAACGGATTGAATTTTCGATCATATTGGCCAGAAGGCAGAGATAATTCGATTGTCTTGTGCCGGCGATTTGACAGGTGCCTACGACCTGTCGCCCTAATCCGCACATGATTGCCGCAGGAGGAGCGGCGCTCATCAGACGACAACGTGGACGGGTCCCATGGACCCCGCGACACGGGAACGGTCGGGGATGAGTGTCGCGGCACGGGAGGAAAGATGGCGACTTTGCAGGAGATGTTCGATGTGCGGGGCAAGTCGGTCATCGTGACCGGCGGCGCGAGCGGCATCGGACGTGCCTATGCCGAGGTCATGGCAGACCACGGCGCGCGCGTCTGCATCTTCGACATGAACGCCAAGGGACTTGAGACGGTCGTCACCGAAATGGTGGCCGGCGGCGGCGATGTCTGGGGCCAGGCGCTTGACGTAGCCGACCGCGCCCGCATGGCGGCGGCGTTCGACGCCGTTGCGAACCGGCATGGGCGCATCGATGTGGTCTTCGCCAACGCCGGCATCGATGCCGGGCCGGGCTTTTTGTCGACGGAAGGGCATCGGATCCCGGAGGGCGCCATCGACGTGCTTGACGACCATCACTGGGACCGGGTGATCGAGATCAATCTCAGTTCCGTCTACACGACCGTAAAACACGCCGCCCGCCATATGAAAGGCACCGGCGGCGGCCGGATCATCGTCACGTCTTCGATCGCCGCGCAGATCAACGAGGCGATCGTCGGCACACCCTACATGCCGGCCAAGGCGGGCGTGGACCACTTCGTCCGGCAGATGGCGATGGAATTGGGCGCTTACGGCATCCTGGTCAACTGCATCTCTCCCGGCCCGTTCATGACCAACATCGCCGGCGGAAGGCTGAAGATCGCGGCGGACCGCCGGGCGTTCGAAGCGCAATCCCTGATCGGCAGGATCGGCGACACCGAGGACATCAAGGGCCTTGCGCTTTATCTCGCTTCGCCCTGCTCGTCCTACGTGACGGGAAGCCAGATCGTCATCGACGGAGGGTCGATGCATCGCATCAAATAGCCGGAACCAGGCGCCGCCATGCAGCAGGAGGGCGGGGCGGCGTCCGGTCGAATGGAACAGACATCAAGGGAGGAGAACATGATGGAATTGAAGAATCGTCTAGTACTGCCCTCGCGGCGCACTGTGCTGAAGGGTTTTGGCGCCGGGCTTACAGCTTCGGCGCTCGGCATGCCGATGGTGGCGCGCGCCCAGTCCAAGGGCACCATCAAGGTGGGTTTCGTAACGCCGGCGACCGGCCCGCTGGCGCCGTTCGGCGAAACGGACGGCTGGGCGGTGGACAAGGTCAAGCAACTGCTGGCCAACGGCCTGGAGACCACGTCCGGGAAATATGACGTCGAGATCCTGGTGAAGGACGGGCAGTCCGACCCAAACCGCGCGGCTGAGGTGGCCGGCGACCTGATCCTCAACAACGAAGTCCATCTGATCGTGCCGTCTTCGACCACCGATACGGTCAGCCCGGTGGCCGACCAGGCCGAGTTGTATGAATGCCCCTGCATCTCAACGGGCGCGCCCTGGCAGGCGATCATCTTCCCGCGCGGCGGCGCGGACAAGCCGTTCAAGTGGACTTACCATTTCTTCTGGGGCCTTGACGAAGCGCTGAACACCTTCGTCGGCCTGTGGAACACCATCGAGACCAACCGCAAGGTCGGCATGCTGTTTCCGCAGAACGCCGATGGCGAAACCTGGGGCAACAAGGAATACGGCCTGCCCGTGCCGACGCAGAAGGCCGGCTTCGAGATCGTGGTTCCCGGCTACTTCCAACCGCGCACCAACGACTACACGGCCCAGATCAGCGCCTTCAAGCAGGCCAATTGCGACATCGTCGGCGGCATAACCTATGTCGACGATTTGAAGACCTTCGTGAACCAGTGCGCCCAGCAGGGCTACAAGCCGAAGGCGGTGACGGTGGCGGCGGCGCTGCTGTTTCCCTCCGGCGTGCAGGCCATGGGCCCGCTCGGCGACGGCATGTCGTCCGAGGTCTGGTGGACCCCGGCGTTCCCGTTCAAATCCTCGCTGACCGGCCAGGTGAGCCGCGATGTCGCCAACAAATGGGAGAGCGAGACCGGCAAGCAGTGGACGCAGCCGCTCGGCTACAGCCACGCGATCTTCGAAGTGGCGCTCGACATCCTCAAGCGGTCGTCCAATCCTCTCGACCGTGGCGCCAACCTCGAAGCGATGGTCGCGACCAACATCGACACGCTCATCGGCAACGTCAATTTCGCCAAGGGACCGCACAAGAATGTGTCGACCACTCCGATCTTCGGCGGGCAATGGGTGAAGGGGGAGAAGTGGCCCTACGACCTGAAGATCGTCGACAACACGGTCAACAAGCTGTTCGAGCCGGAACAGAAGATGATCCTGCTGCCGTGGTCGGCCTAGGTCCGGGAGCGGAGGCGGATGGCTGGCGGCGTGCTGCTCGAGGCGCGGCAACTGAGCAAGTCCTTCGGCGCGGTTCGGGTGCTGCATGACGTCGGCTTCGATGTCCGCGCCGGAGAAGTCCTGGGCATTCTTGGTCCGAACGGGGCAGGGAAGACGACGCTGTTCAACCTCATCAGCGGCGATCTCAGGATGGACGGGGGCGGGCTCGTCTTCAACGGGCATAAGCTTGTCGGGCAGCCGCCCTACCGACGCTGCCAGATGGGGATCGGGCGCACCTACCAGATCCCGCGGCCCTATGTCGGGATGACGACCTTCGAAAACCTGCTCGTCGCCGCTTCCTTCGGCGGCGGGCGGTCCGAAGCAGAGAGCTATGCGTGGTGCTCGCAGATCCTCCGCGACTGCGAATTGCGCGAAAGGGCCAACCGGTCGGCGGGCTCGCTGACGCTGCTCGACCGCAAGCGGCTGGAACTGGCGCGGGCACTGGCTTCCGACCCGAAACTTCTGCTTCTGGACGAAATTGCCGGCGGCCTTACCGACGAGGAGGGCAAGGCCCTGGTGGTGCTGATCAAACGCATTCGCGACCGCGGCGTGACCATCATCTGGATCGAGCATGTGCTGCATGCCGTGCTGGCCGTCGCCGACCGGATGATGGTGCTCAGCTTCGGCGAGAAGATCGCCGAGGGCAGGCCGCAGGAGGTCATCAACGACCCGGAGGTCAGGCGCGTCTATATGGGGATCGAGGCATGAGCGCGGTGCTTCTGTCCACGCATGGCCTGGTCGCCCGCTACGGCGATTTCCAGGCGCTGTACGGGGTGGATTTCGAGATCGCTGCCGGCGAGGTCGTGGCGCTGATCGGGGCCAACGGCGCCGGCAAATCGACCCTGCTGAAGTCGATCATGGGCCTGCTGCGCGTCGCGCCGGACATGGTGCGGCTCGACGGCCGCCCGGTCGGCGGCGCCAAGCCGCACAAGATGGTGGCCGACGGCGTCGCCATCGTACCGGAGGGCCGCCGCCTGTTCACAGGAATGTCGGTGGAGGACAATCTGCGCGTCGCCATCGACCATGCCGCCCGCCCGCGCGAGCAGGGCTGGACGCTGGAGCGGGTTTTCGGCCTGTTCCCGATGCTCAGGGAAAAGCGCGCCACGCCGGTACAATCGCTGTCGGGCGGCCAGCAGCAGATGGTGGCGATCGGCCGGGCGCTGCTCAACCAGCCGCGGCTGCTGCTCTGCGACGAGATCAGTCTCGGCCTCGCGCCCAAGGTCGTGCGCGAGATCTATCAGTCGATCCCGTCGATCTCGCAGACCGGAACCGCCATCGTGCTGGTCGAGCAGGATGTCGGGCTCGCCCAGTCCGCCTCGGACCGGCTCTACTGCATGCTGGAGGGCCGCATCACCTTGACCGGACGCTCGTCGGATATCAGCCGCGACGCGATCGGCGAAGCCTATTTCGGAGCGTCCCATGCAGTGGCTTGACGGCCTGGTGCAGGGGATATTGCTGGGCGGTCTCTACGCCCAGTATGCGCTCGGCATGGCCCTGATGTTCGGGGTGATGCGGATCGTCAACGTCACCCATGGCGACCTGATGGTCCTGCTGTCCCTGACCGGGATCAGTCTCGCCGCAACCTTCGCGCTCGGGCCGTGGACCGTGCTGGTGATCCTGGTCGCGCTCGGAGCCATTCTCGGCCTGCTTCTGCAGCGCGTCATCCTCAACCGGGTGGTCGGCTCCGATCCGCTGCCGTCGCTGATCGCCACCTTCGGCCTGTCGGTGGCGATGCAGAACCTGATGCTGCAGATCTGGTCCGCCGACATCCGCTCGCTCGGCGGCGGCGACATCACGCAGGCCTCCGTCCAGATCGGGTCGCTGTTCGTGGGTGTGCTGCCGATCATCGTGCTCGCCACCGCGACGGTCCTGACCGGCGGCCTGGACGCGGTACTGCGCTTTTCCCGCTTCGGCCGCGCGCTGCGGGCGGCCGCCGCCGATGTCGACGCGGCGGCGATGACCGGTGTCAATCCAAAGGGCGTCTATGCCGGCGCCACGGCGGTGGCGGTCGCTATCCTCGGCTTTGCAGCGGTCTTCCAGTCGATGCGGGCGACGGTTGCTCCCTCCGACGGCCCGTTCCAGTTGATCTACGCCTTCGAGGCGGTGATCATCGGCGGCATGGGCTCGATCTGGGGCGCCTTCCTCGGCGCCATGGTGCTCGGCGTCAGCCAGTCCGTCGGGTTCCGCATCGATCCGGGCTTCGGCATCCTCGCCGGGCATCTGGTTTTCCTGATTGTTCTCGCCCTGCGGCCGCAGGGTCTGCTTGGAAAGGATTTGAGACCGTGAACGAGGCGCTCGTAGCCGCTCCTGTCGACGCGGCGCAGCCGCCATCGGTGCGCGTGCAGCGGCAGACGACCTCGGGCATGGTCGCGATGACGATCGGCATCTGCGTGCTGATCACCATCGCCTCGATGCCCTGGTGGGCCAGCCAGGGCCTGATCCGCGACGTGGTCGAGCTCTGCTGCTACATCGCCGTGGCGCAGATGTGGAACCTGCTTGCGGGTTATGCGGGGCTGGTCTCGGTCGGGCAGCAGGCTTTCGTCGGCGTCGCCGCCTACATGATGTTCGTGCTCGCCCAGCTCTGGGGCATCAACCCCTTCCTGGCCGTGCTGCTTTCCCTGATCGCGCCCGCCATCCTCGCGGTTCCGACCTACGGCCTCCTGCACCGGCTCGACGGTCCCTATTTCGCCATCGGCACCTGGGTGATCGCGGAGGTGATGCGGCTTGCCACGTCCACCTTCGTCTACGTCAATGCCGGCGCCGGCATGAGCCTGCGCGTCATGACCAGCTATTCCGCCAATGAGCGCGCCGTCGGCGTCTCGCTGCTGACGGCGCTGATGCTGCTCGTCACCGTCGGTGGCAGCTATCTGCTGCTGCGCTCGCGCTACGGCCTGGCGCTGACCGCCATCCGCGACAACCCGGTCGCGGCGGCAAGCCAGGGCGTCAATGTCGGCCGCCTGCGTTTCCTCATCTGGATCGCCGCCGCCGTCGGCACCGGGCTTGCCGGCGCCATCTATTTCATGGCGCAACTGCGCATCACGCCGCCCTCGGCCTATGATCCGAACTGGGCGAATGTCGCGATCTTCATCGTGATGGTGGGCGGGCTGGGCTCGCTGGAAGGTGTGCTGATCGGCGCCCTGATCTACTTCTTCGCCGACAGATGGTTCGGTGAATATGGAGCGACCTACCTCGTGGTGCTCGGCCTGCTCACCCTGTTCATGGCGCTGTTTGCGCGGGGCGGCATCTGGGGCCTGATCTGCAAGGTGGTCGACGCCCCGTGGTTCCCGACACGGCGGACACTTCTGGAGGACCGGCCATGAAAGCTGCGATCTTCGAGGGCGTCGGCAAGCCGCTGCGCATCGGCGAGTCCGGCATGCCCGAACCGGCTGACGATGAGGTGCTGCTGAGCGTTGCGGCCTGCGGCATCTGCGGGTCGGACCTGCATATGACGGAGGATCCGGCGACCTTTGGGCTGAGCGAGGGGTTCGTGCTCGGCCATGAATTCGCCGGCGAGATCCTGCGCTGCGGCAGCGCCGTCACCGGGCTGCGGCCGGGCGACCGGGTGGCCGTCGCGCCGATGCGCGGCTGCGGACGCTGCGAAAGCTGTCGCCGCGGCGAGCCGGCCTGGTGCCCCGACATGCGGCTGATCGGCGGCGGTTATGCCGAATTCGCGACTGTTGCCGCGCGGCAATGCCGCCTGCTGCCCAACGATTTGCCGACCGCGGAAGGCGCGCTGGCCGAACCGGTCGCGGTCGGCCTCCACGCCGTCATGCGCTCCGGGCTGAAGCCGGGTGACAATGTGCTCGTCCTCGGCGCCGGGCCTATCGGGCTGCTGGTCGCCTTCTGGGCTCGGCGGCTCGGCGCCCGGCACGTCGTCGTGGCCGACCTCAACCGTCATCAGGAGGAGAGGGCGCTTGCCGTCGGCGCCACGGGCTTCGCCTTATCGGGCTCCGGACTCGCGGACGAAGTCGAAGGCCTGATGGGCGGACTGCCTGACATCGTCTTCGAATGCGTGGGCAAGCGCGGGCTGATCGACTTCGCCTGCCGGCTGGTGCGGGTGCATGGGACGGTCGTGGGCGTAGGCCTGTGCGTCGGCGGCGACGAATGGGATCCTTTTGCCGCGCTTTCCAAGGAGATCCAGGTCGTGTTCGCCGCCTTCTTCTCGATGGCGGAATTCGCCACGGCGCTGGAAGCCCTCGGCCCCGGAAAATTCCGCCCGCAGGCGCTCGTCACCGGGCGCATCGGCTTCGGCGAGGTTCCCGAGACTTTCGAGGCGCTGAGACGCCGCACCACCCAATGCAAGGTGCTGATTGCGGCCGACGCCGCCTGACCGGCAGTTCTGGAGGACGAAAATGGATTTCGAAACGCTTACCCTCGACATAGATGGCGTTCGCACGGTGGTGAAGGCGATTGGCGCCGGACCGGCGGTCCTGGCGCTTCACGGAGCGGCCACCATCGAGGGCAATGACTGGGCGCGCGGCCTCGCAGACCGCTTTCGTGTCTACCTGCCCCATCATCCGGGGTTCGGCGACAGTGATCCGGCCCCGCACCTGACAGGCATGCAGGACATGATCGTCCACAATCTCAGGCTGGCTGCGGCCCTCGGTCTCGACCGCCCGCACCTTGTCGGCCATTCGATGGGTGGCTGGATGGCGGCCGAGATGGCGGTCGTCGCCGGCGAGCGTTTTGGAAAACTGGTGCTCAATGCGCCGGCCGGGCTGAACCCTCCGGATCATCCGGCAACCGACCTCGCCGCGATCGGTCCCGAGGCGCTGCCGGGATACCTGGCGCACAATGTGGACGTGGCGCTGCGCTACTTCCCCGGCGGCTCGCACTGTCCGCCGCTGGAAGAATTCCTCGCCGCCCGCGGCAAGGAAGGCGATGCGCTCCAAAACGTCCTAAAAGTCCACGGCTTCGGCCATCCCAATCTCGGCCGCTGGCTCTCCCGCATTCCAAACAACACGCTGGTCGTCTGGGGTGAACTGGACCGCTTGCTGCCGGCGTCGCAGGCGCCGATCTGGGCGGAAAGAATCCCGAATGCCCGCACGCTGATCGTTCCCGGTGTCGGCCATTTCGCCATGCAGGAAGACCCGAAGACGGTAACGGCGATCGGCGATTTCCTCGCCGCATAGGTCCCGCGCCGACTGCGACTGGACGAACATCGATTGACGGCGGGGCGCAGTGGCGCGTCGCTCGACCGAAAACCCAAGGAGGAAAGACCATGAACATTTCGGTGCCGCACGGCAAGGGATATTGGGGCACGGAGACCGACTTCGCCGGGCTGCTGGAGCATGTGAAGAAGATCGGCCCGATCCTGGAGGAGAATGCCGAGGAGAACGACCGGCTCGGGCGGTTGAACGAGGCGACCTTCGCGGCGCTGAAGCCGCTGCGCATGTCGCACATCTTCGCCGAGGAGAAGATCGGCGGGGCGCAGCTTTCGCCGACGCAGGGGCTCGAGCTGATCGAGGCCATCACCTATCACAGCGGCGGCGCCGGCTGGGTGTCGATGGTGCATGCCTGCATCGGCGCGATGTCGGCGGCCTTCCTGCCCGACACCGCGATCGGCCGGCTCTACGGGCCGGACACGGAAAACCGTTTCTCCGGGCAGGGTACGCCGACCGGCATGCTGAAGAAGGTCGACGGCGGCTATCTGCTGAACGGAAAATGGTCCTATGCCAGCGGTATCCATCACGCCACCTTCACCCACACGGCAGCCCTTCTCGACGATGGCGCCGGGCACCCGGCCAAGGACGCTAATGGCGACGTGATCGTGCTCTGCGCCCACGCCCCGGTCGAAGACTTCAACCTTCTGGGCAACTGGGACGTGCTGGGCCTCAGCGCCACGGGCAGCATCGACTATGGCGCCAAGGACGTCTTCATCGCCGACGACATGGTGTTTCCGATCCTGACCGCGCCGCCCCTGCGGCTGAAGGAGTTCTTCAGCCTCGGCGTCGTCGGCCTCGCGGCCATCGGCCATTCCGGCTGGGCGATCGGCGCGTCGCGCCGTATTCTGGACGAGATGGCCAAATTCGCCCGTGCCAAGACCGGGCGCGCCGGCCTGCTCGGCGAGAGCGAGAAATTCTGGTACGATTTCGGCCGCAACGAAGCCCGCGTGCGCGCGGCGAGGGCGTTCCTGTTCGAGGTCTGGCGCGACGTCGAAAAATCGATCGAGGCCGGCAACCGCGTTTCGACGCGGCAGATCAGCCTCGTTCATCTCGCCAAATCCGAGGTGCACGAGGCCGGCGTAGATGCGTGCCAGTTCGTCTACCGTGCGGCCGGCGGCGCCTCCTTGCGCAGGGGCGTAATGCAGCGCATCTATCGGGAGATGTTGACGGCGGCCAACCACTTCACCATCAACGCCAACATCGTGACGGCAGCAGGCCGCGAGATCGGCGGGGTCTGGAGCGACCGCAAGTGGCAGTTCTATGATCTGATCGAGAAGAAGTGATGGCTGCGGCCGGATCGGCAAGGTCCGCTGTTGCGGCGGGCGGGGAAGGCGATGCGATGAATGCTGATGAAATGGTGGCGAAAGCGTTCCTCGCAGCCTTCCGCCACCATCCCGCGGGCGTGGCTATCCTGACCGGGGATCCGGGCGACGGTCCGGTCGCGCTGACCATAAGCTCGCTGATTTCCGTCGGCGTCGAGCCGCCGACGGTGGCGTTCTCGCTGTCGGACTCGTCGTCCAGCGCGAAGGCGCTGGCCAGGTGCGAGACGCTGGTCGTGCATTTCGTCCGGCGGACAAACATGCAGCTCGCGCGGCTCTGCGCCACGAGCGGTTCGGTTCGCTTCGGCCCCGGCGTGGAGTGGGACCGGCTGGCGACCGGCGAGCCTTATTATCCGCAGGTCGAGACATGGTTCCGTGCCGCCATCCGTGGCAAGCTCGCTTCGCCGGGCGCCTGCCTGGCGACTGCCGAATTGGTCGAGTCTTCGCCCGGCTGGCGCGATGCGCCGCAAAGCGAGACGCTTGTCTATGCCGACCGGGCCTGGCATGGGCTGCGCCCGCTGGCCGACCCGATCAGGGCGCCGTTGCTGCTCTGGCCGGACGATTCCGCGACTTTTTGAACGACCGCGGCGAGCGGCTTCCTCGATCAGGCAGCCTGGGGGCGCCCGCCCCGGAATGCCGCGCCTATGGAAAGATCGCGGCGTATTCGGACTTGAACGCCTCGATGACGTCGTCCGGCGTCATGTCCGGATCGCCCTGAAACGTGTACATCGTATTCCAGACTGAGTTCTGCCAATCCGGATCGGAAATGTTGAACGGATTCTGGACGCTGAAGCCGGGCTTCTTCAACGACTCCAGCACAAGTTGATTGCAGGCGTCCAACTTGTCGGAGGGAACGTCAAGCCGTACCGGGCTCGATCCCTTGATGGAAGCGAATTCGGCGTTGATCTTCGGGTCGACGACGATCTTGGCGAATTCGAGCTCGGCCTTGAGTTGGTCTTCCGGAACGCCGCCCAATATGCCGAACGCATCCACCGTAACCGACAAAGCTTTCGTGCCGGGGATGTTGACGCAGGCAAAATCCTCGCCGAGCACCTTCTTGTTGGCGAGCCACTGCCCCTTCATCCAGTCGCCGTGGATCTGCATGAGCGTCTTGCCGGCGATCACGGTGTTGGTGGTCTCGTTCCATTGGCGGTTCACCCAGCCCGGGTCGGCTTGATTGGTGATCTTGCGGAACACGTCGATCGCGTCGCGCAGGCCCTTTTCGTCGAACACGGTCTCGTCGGGCTTCTCCTGGTAGAAACGGTTGTAGATGTCGGGACCGGCGACCGCCGCGACCAGCGCGTGGAAGAGATAGCCGGCCTGAAAGGTGTTGCCGCCCATGCCGATGAAGGTGAAGCCGGCCTTCTGCACCTTCTCCATGTCGGCGAACATCTCGTCGAGCGACGTCCATTTGGTCGGGTCGACGCCAGCCTGCTCGGCGACGTGCTTGTTGTAGTAAATCATGCCGTCGATATGCACGCCGGTCGGTATCTTGCGGATCTCGCCGTCGACTGTGATCGACCTCAGCACGGTTTCCGGGAAATTCGGCGTGGCGCCGATTTCGTTAAAGGTGGCGTCGAGCGGCTGGCCGAGTCCACGCTTGCTGAGGTCGCGGTAGAGGCTCGGCTCGGAGTTGATGAACACGTTCGGCGGCGTGCCGGCGACGATCAGGCTGACCAGCGGGCTGGACCCCGCCTGCTCATGCGGCACCGACATCTCGGTGATCGTGTTGCCGCGCGATTCGAACTCCTTGACGATCACGTTCAGCGCGCCGATCTCGCTCTCGTTTGACCATGTGTGGAAGAGTTTCAGTTCCGTGGCGCCGGCCGTCGCGAAGGGCGAGGCGGAGATCGTCAAGGCCAGTCCGAAGGCGGTCAGAGTCCTGTTGAGCATCATTTCCTCCCTGATTGTTTGTTTGCCTAGATACGCTGCCGTGTCCCGGCATCGAAAACGTTGAACCTGTCCCTCGGGAACATCGCCCTTACAGCCGCCCCGTCGCGCAGACCGCCGATCTGCGAATGATCGACTCGCACCGCGAGCAGGTCGTCGGCGGCGGCCAGGAACGCCGTGCCGTCGCTGCCGGTCTTTTCGCTGTAGCGCAGCGGCAGGTCGAACACGGCAGCCGGCTGGCTGCCGTTCGGCTTGCCGATCGAGAAATGTTCCGGCCTGAGCCCGACCAGCACGGTCCTGCCGCTTTCCGGTCTCTGCGCGAAGGCATAATCGGAAAGATCCATCTCGACGCCGGTCGGTTCGTGCTGGGCTACGACCCGGTTGCCGGTCAGCTCGATCCTGGCAGCCAAGACATTCATCGGCGGCGAGCCGACGAAGCGTGCGACGAACAGGTTGGCGGGCCGGTCGTAGATTTCGTCAGGTGTGCCGATCTGCTGGATCACGCCGCCGTCCATGACGGCGATCCGCGTCGCCATCGTCATCGCCTCGACCTGGTCGTGGGTAACGTAGACGACGGTCTTCTTCAGGTCATGATGGAGTTTCTTGATCTCGAGCCGCATCTCGGTGCGCAGTTTCGCGTCGAGGTTGGACAGCGGCTCGTCGAACAGGAACACGTCGACATTCTTGACCAGCGCCCGGCCGATCGCCACCCGCTGCCGCTGGCCGCCGGAGAGTTGCGCCGGGCGGCGGTCGAGCAGTTCCTCGATGCGCAGCAGGCGCGCCGCCCATAAAACCCGCCGCTCGATCTCGGCGCGGTCGAGCCTTTGTGCCGAAAGTCCGAACTTCAGGTTTCCGCGCACCGTCTTGGTCGGATAGAGCGCGTAGGACTGGAACACCATGGCCAGTCCCCGGTCCTTCGGGTCCAAATCGGTCACGTCGCGGCCGCCGATGGTGATGGTGCCGGCGGTGACTTCGAGAAGCCCGGCGAGCAGGTTGAGAAGAGTGGTCTTGCCGCATCCGGACGGGCCGAGCAGCACGAGGAATTCGCCGTCGCCGACGGAGAGGTTCAGGTCTTCGAGCACGGTGACGCGCCCGAACTGCCTGACGAGGTTCTTGAACTCGATGGTCGGCACTGGCTATCCTTTGATCGCGCCCGCGGTGATGCCCTGGACGAAGAATTTTCCGAGGCCGAAATACACGACGAGCGGCGGGATGGCGGTGAGAAGGGCGGCGGCCATGTCGACGTTGTAGTGAACCGCGCCGCGCTCGGTGATGACGGTGTTGGCCAGGATCACGGTCATCGGCTGCGTGCCGAGGCCGCCGAAGGTCAGCCCGATCAGAAAGTCGTTCCAGACGCTGGTGATCATCAGGATCAGCACGACGATCATGATGTTGCCGGACATCGGCAGGATGATCTCGAAGAAGATCCGCCAGAAGCTGCCGGAATCCATGATCGCGGCATTGATGATCTCGGCCGGCACGTCCTTGTAGAAATTGCGGAAGATCAGCGTCAGCAGCGGCATTGCCAGCACGGCGTGGACGATCGCTATTGCCCAGATCGTGCCGAAGATGCCGAGCGTGGCGGTCATCACCACCAGTGGGATCATGATGATCTGGAACGGCACGAAAGCGCACAGGAAGAGGATGAACAGGAAACTGTTCGCCCAGCGGACGTTCCACAGCGCCAGCGCGTAGCCGGTCACGGACGAAAGCGCGATCGACAGGAACAGGCTCGGGAACAGGATGGCAAGCGAGGTGAAGAAGCCGTGGCTGACACCCTCGCAGGTCATGCCGGAGCAGACTTCCGCCCAGGCCTTCCACCAGCCCTCCAGCGTCCACACCGTAGGCAGTGAGAAGATGTCGCCGAGCGCGATCTGGTCCATCGTCTTGAACGAGGTGACGATCAGCACGTAGAGCGGCACCGCCACGAACGCGGCGCACATGGACAGAAACACCAGGATGGCGATCGACGATCCCCTGATCCTGCGGCGCCTGCGCGGATAGGCGCGCGTCGCCGGCCTGGCAGCGGGCGTCGCGGTATCCCAGGCGAGGGCGCTCATCGGGCAGTTGCCTCGCGCCGGCTCGCCTGCCAGGCGGTGAGCAGCACCAGTGGCAGGAAGATCGCCGCGGTGATCAAGAGCATGATCACGGCCGCCGCTGAGGCGTAGCCGATATTGCTGCGCGTCGAATAGGCATTGATGGTGAAATAGGCCGGCGTCCAGGTGGATGTCCCCGGCCCGCCATTGGTCATCGCCAGCACGATGTCGTAGGTCTTGACCACGCCCAGCGACAGC
The DNA here is from genome assembly GCF_044326205.1 of Mesorhizobium sp. IMUNJ 23232. Classification (NCBI taxonomy): domain Bacteria; kingdom Pseudomonadati; phylum Pseudomonadota; class Alphaproteobacteria; order Hyphomicrobiales; family Phyllobacteriaceae; genus Mesorhizobium; species Mesorhizobium sp. IMUNJ 23232. The sequence continues at coordinate 77,563 of NZ_JBIRCY010000003.1, read as the reverse complement.
AGGATGGCGCAGGTGAGAAAGGTGAACTTCATCATCGGGATGATGATCTCGACATAGAGGCGCCAGAAGCTGACGCCGTCGAGTTTCGCCGCGCTCCAGATCTCGGGGTTGATCGATTTCAGCCCGGCCAGCATCAGCGCCATGTAGAAACCCAGCCCGTGCCAGATCGAGGCGAGGATGATGCCGTAGATCGCCGTCGCCGGGTCCGCCAGCCAGTTAAAGCCAGCGCTTTCCCAGCCGAGCCCGTGCAGGAAGTTTTCGATGCCGAGCGACGGATTGAACATCCAGCGCCAGACGATGCCGGTGACGATCAGCGACACGGCGAGCGGGTAGAGGAAGATCGTCCGGAAAAATCCTTCGCCGCGCTTCTCCTTCTCGATCATCGCCGCAAGCACGAAGCCGAACACGATGGCCAGCGCACTGCCGATCGCCAGAATGACGAGGTTCTTCAGCGAGGTCGCCCAGGCGGCGTTGGCGAACAGCCGCTCGTATTGGCGCCACCAGAGTTCCGGGTCGATCGCGTATTCGGGGAAGCGCCGGGAGCGGGTGAACGACATGTAGATCGTCCAGCCGATGGCGCCCGCGAAGGCCACCAGCGTGACCGTCACGGCCGGAACGAGCGCAAGCTGCGGGGAGAGCCTGCTCCACCTGAACGCCATCTGGTTCCTCCCTCGAAGGCATCCCTTCGTGAACCGCGGCCGGTCCGCCGTATTATCGATAAACCAATCATGTAGCCGAGAGCGAGTCAATCGCCAGTTCATATGCTGAACCCTTGTAGGACAACGAGTTCATATTTGAACAGGATGCCTGGTCATCGCAAATGGCAAGCGAGCGTTGGAAGCCGATAGATTGACAAACCCACCACTTTGGCGCAATTCCGTATTAGCGATCATACGCTTGGAAACACCGGGAAGGAGAAAGCCATGAAGGGTATCAACGGGTTCGGCCACGCCGCCCTGAAGGTGAAGGATCTCGATGCAAGCCTGGCCTTCTATTCGGGCAAGCTCGGCTTTCCGGAAATGCTGCGGCTCAACAAGGACGACGGCAGCGTCTGGCTGGTCTATCTCAGGATCACCGACGATGTGTATCTGGAGATTTTTCCGGGCGCGGAGAACGACCGGGCGCCCAGCTGGAACGCCAACGGCGTCAACCACCTCTGCCTGATGATCGACAACCTCGACACCTTCTGTCCCGAGGTCGAGGCCAAGGGCGTGGCTCTGACCGCACAGATCAAGCTTGGCGCCGATGGCAACCGGCAGGCGTGGATCGAGGATCCCGACGGCAACCGTATCGAACTGATGGAAATGCATCCCGATTGCCTACAATATCGCGGCTTGAAGCGCTTGCGCGAACAGGGGCTGCTGCCGGCCTAGAGGCGGCTATCCCGGACCCGAACGGCCAAGACGGCGCAGACTTGCAGAACACCCGCACCCGATTGAAAGATATCGCAGTCACCACGGGCTATTCGGCGAATACCGTCTCGCTGGCGCTGCGTGGTTCCCCGCGCATTCCCGAGGAAACGCGTGACCGCATCCAGTCGGCGGCGCGCAGCCTTAACTATTTCCCGAACACCATCGCCCAGGCGCTGGTCAGCCGCGAAACCCGCACGATCGGGCTGATCCTGACCGACATCATGAACCCGACGCTGACGCTGGTCTCCAGGTTTCTCGAAAAGGAACTTGCGCAGCGCGGCTACGCGCTGATGCTGGCGGCCAGCGACCACGACTCTTCGAAGGAAGTCAGCGCGCTGGACGTGTTCCGGTCGCGCCAGGTCGACGGCATCCTGATCTATCCGACCAACCACAACCGGCTCGACCATATCAGAGCGGTGCGGCAGGCCGGCTATCCGGCGCTGGTGCTTGCCGACATACCCTTCGCCGGGCTCGACGTGGTGGCGATCGACGACCGCAGCGGCGCCTACAAGGCCGTCCGGCATCTGATCGAACGCGGCCACCGGCGCATCGCCATGCTCGATGCGGCGCAACTGGTTCGCAACAGCGAGAAGCATGACGGAGCGGTGCGCGCCATCGCCGAGGCGGGGCTCCCCGCGGAGGCGCTCATCGTCATCAAACCGGACGGCCATACCGCGACCGATGGTTTTCGCGCGATCGGCGAGGCGATGAAAGCCGAATGGCGCCCGACGGCGCTGTTCGCAACGACCGACTCACTCGCCATCGGCGTGCTGCGCTGGTGCCGCGAGCAGGGTGTTTCGGTGCCGGGTGATCTTGCCATCGTCGGCTACGACAACACCGAGGCGGCGGATTTCAGTTCGGTGCCGATGACCTCGATCGACTATGCCGCCGCCGAGGTCAGCCGCCACGCGGTCGACCGAATCTTGTCGCTGATCGGCAAGACGTCGCCCCCGGCGCCCATCGTGACATTGATCGATCCCGAGATCGTGGTTCGCCAATCCAGTTGAGCCAGGGCCTCGATCGTGGTGGGAATGACGCCCCAAGGAGGAGTTTGACATGCGCAAGGCACTGATCGTCTGGGGCGGATGGGAAGGTCACGATCCCGAAAAGTGTGCCCACATTATCGAGGGCTGGCTCACCGAGGATGGCTTCTCCGTGAATGTGGCGAACACGACTGCGGTATTCGCCGATCCTTCTCTTCACGAATTCAGCCTCATCGTCCCGATCATCACCATGTCGAAGATCGAGAAACAGGAGGCAATCAATCTCGCCGCAGCCGTCGAAAGCGGCGTCGGGCTCGCTGGCCATCATGGTGGCATGGCCGATTCCTTCCGCGATTGCGTGCAATACCACTTCATGGTCGGCGGACAGTGGGTGGCGCATCCCGGCGACATCATCGACTATCGCGTCGATGTGATAAGGCCGGACGACCCGGTGATGGACGGCATTTCCAGCTTCGCCTACCGCTCCGAGCAATATTATCTGCACGCCGATCCTTCCAACGAGGTGCTGGCGACGACGACCTTTTCCGGCGACCACGCCTGGTGGATCGACGGAGTGGTCATGCCCGTCGTCTGGAGGCGGAAATACGGGAAGGGCAGGGTGTTTTACTCGTCGCTTGGCCATCAGGCCTCGGAATTTGCGGTTCCCGAAATGCGCACCATCCTGCGGCGGGGGATGAACTGGGCGGCGCGTTGAGCGCGGATGCCGCGATCCGGACATTGACTTCAGAACATCGCACGGGAGGGCGAATTGGCCGTCGGTCCATTGTTCTTCGGGTCCACGATCTGGACCTTCGACTGGAATCCGCCCTACGAGGACGCACTGCGCCGGCTCGCACGGACCGGCTGCAAGGGTTTCGAGCTGCCGATATGGTCGGCCGATACGCTCGCCTATTACACGCCGGAGAAAATCCGGGAATTGAAGAGCCTGGCTGACAGCGAGGGGCTCAAGCTCACCAACGTCTTCTGCAACGTGCCGTTCAGCCGCGACGCCGATGCCGCGACCTCGCGTGCCGATCTCGAACTGTTCAAACGCGGCATCGAAGTCGTCGCGGAACTCGGCTCGCCGATCGTCACGTCCATGACGCCCTATCCGTTCTGTTCCGACATCAGGCCGATCCTGCAGCGGCCGACCTCGCAGGAATGGACGGCGCGGGTCGAGCCGCAATGGGACTGGGCGGCGGAGTATGAAGTCGTGGTCGGCGCTTTTGCAGGCGCCTGCGAGATCGCTGCTGGCGCGGGCATCCGCGTCGCCATCGAACCGCATCCCTATCGCTGGGTGAGTTCGGGGCAGGGCATGCTGAGGCTGATCGAGCGAACGGGCGCGCAAAATCTCGGCTTCAATTTTGACCCGAGCCACATTTTCCCTGCCGGCGACATGCCGCACTATGTCGTGCTGGCGCTGGGAGAGCGCATTTACAACACGCATTTCTCCGACAATGAAGGCCACACCAACGCCCATTGGCGGCCGGGTAGGGGCAAGATCGACTGGAAGGCGATCTTCGCCGCTCTCGATACCATCGGCTATGCCGGCCCGATCACGCTCGAACTCGAAGACGCGCCAGGCGCTTCGCACTGGACGCATTTTCGCGAGGCCACACCCGAATTCGACGGCGAGATGCGGCTGGGCATGGCCTATCTCGGCGAGCGCGCCGCCGAACTCGGCATTTCCATCCAGCAGAACAGGATTTTGTGATGAGCACTTCCATGAAGGTCGGCATCGTCGGTGCGGGCAACATCAGCGCCACCTATGTCGCCACGCTGCAGAAAATCTTCGGCTTCGAGGTGAAGTCGATCCACGACATGAGCGAGGAAGCGGCCGGCAAGCTTGCCGAGAAATTCGGGCTGCAAGCCGTGTCGTTGAGCAAAATGCTCGACGACCCCGAGATCGGGCTGGTCATCAACCTGACGACGCCCGTCGCGCACCATCCGATCAGCAAGGCGGCCTTGCAGGCGGGAAAACACGTCTATTCGGAAAAGCCGCTCGGCGTCTCGATGGAGGAGGCCGAGGACCTGATGGCCCTTGCCAAGGCCGGCAATCTCAGGCTCGGCTGCGCGCCGGATACTTTTCTCGGCGGCGGCCACCAGTTGACGCGCCGGCTTCTCGACGAGGGGGCCATTGGAAAACCAGTTTCGGCGGCGGCTATGCTGCTCCTGCCCGGCCACGAGCACTGGCACCCCAATCCGGCTTTCTTCTACCATCGTGGCGGTGGGCCGATGCTGGATGTCGGACCCTATTATGTCACCAACCTGATCACACTGCTCGGGCCGGTGCGCGAGGTGTTCGGCACGGCCAAGATCACGCGTTTGGAGCGGACGGTGAAATCAGAGCCGCGTCGCGGCGAGATCATCAAGGTCGAGGTTCCAACGCATCTGACCGGCGTGATGGAGTTCGAGAGCGGTGCGACGGTCACGATCGCCACCAGCTTCGATGTGGTCAAGCACCGGCACAACCAGATCGAGATCTATGGCTCGGAAGGCTCGATGGTGACGCCGGACCCCAACAATTTCACAGGAAAAGTCGAGATTTTCCGGGCCGGCGACACGGATTGGCAGGAGGTGTCCGTCGATCACCCCTACACGCAGGGCGTGCCGGGTTATGCCGGCCTGCGCGGCCTTGGTGCGGCCGAGATGGTGGATTCGCTCGCCGCCGGCAGGCCGCACCGTGTCTCCGCCGAACTCGCCTTCCATGCGCTCGAAGTCATGACCGCTTTCGAGCGTTCGTCGCAGTCGCGCAAGGCGGTGGCGATCGCCAGCACATGCGCGCGCCCCGAGCCGATCTCGTGCCAGGCTAGGGAAGGCAGCTTCGCCTGACCGGGATCGATGTCCACCCGGGACAGGCGGCGGGGCCGACCCATGCTGCCGCTCATCGCCGCCAACGAAGTGCTTGCATTTAATCGCGAAGACGACGAACAGAACGCTTGCTGCGTCTTGATTTGAAAAGGATCGGAACAATGGCAAAAGTCCGCGCGCTCGTCCTCGAACGCCAGCACGAGCTTTCGATGCGCGACATAGATCTGCCGCAGGAGGCCGGCCCCGGCGAGGTCAAGATCAAGATTCATACGGTCGGGGTGTGTGGCTCCGACGTGCATTATTACACGCATGGCCGCATCGGGCCGTTCGTCGTCAACGCCCCCATGGTGCTCGGCCACGAGGCCGCCGGAACCGTCGTCGCGGTTGGCGAAGGCGTTACGCATCTGAAGGTCGGCGACCGCGTGTGCATGGAGCCCGGCATTCCCGACCCGAACTCGCGCGCGAGCCGGCTCGGCCTTTACAACATCGATCCCGCCGTGACGTTCTGGGCGACGCCGCCGATCCACGGCGTGCTGACGCCCTATGTCGTGCATCCGGCCAACTATACATTCAAGCTGCCGGACAATGTCAGTTTTGCGGAGGGCGCGATGGTGGAGCCCTTCGCTGTTGGCATGCAAGCAGCCACCAAGGCGAAGATCGCGCCGGGCGACACCGCCGTCGTGCTGGGCGCGGGGCCGATCGGCACCATGGTCGCCATCGCAGCACTTGCCGGCGGCTGCGCCCGCGCCGTCGTCGCCGACCTCGCCCAGCCCAAACTCGACATCGCCGCCGGTTATCAAGGCGTCATCCCCATCAACATCCGCGAGAAGAATCTTGGCGAGGAGGTGAAGCGCCTGACCGACGGATGGGGCGCCGACATCGTCTTCGAATGCTCCGGGTCGCTAAAAGCCTGGGAGACCCTGCTCGACCTGCCGCGGCCGGGCGGCGTCGTGGTGGCGGTCGGGCTTCCGGTGGCGCCGATCCCGTTCGACGTCTCGACCGCCTCGACCCGGGAAATCCGCATCGAGACGGTGTTCCGCTATGCCCACCAGTACGACCGCGCCATCGCGCTGATGGGTTCGGGCCGCGTGGATCTGAAGCCGCTGATCTCGGCCACCTTCCCGTTCGAGGAGTCGGTCGTGGCGTTCGACCGCGCGGTCGAAGCGCGGCCGGCCGACGTGAAACTGCAGATCAGGTTGGCGGAATAGCTCGGTGCCGAAGGATCAGGCGGAGCCTGCTAGCCTCATGCCCTCATAAACCTTCGCCTGCCTCGCCGACAGCGCCTGCCAGTCGGCAAATGCCGCAGGCGAGGGGTCTATCTGCTCGGCAACCCTTGTCATTTCGCGGGTAGCGGCGGCGAAGTCGGCGTGCCAGCCGGCGCCGATCGCCGCGCACATGCCGGCGCCCAGCGCCGAGGCCTCGTTCGACAGGCTGCGGATGACCGGAAGCCCGGTGGAGTCGGCGACCATGTGCAGCCACAGCGGGCTGCCCGCGCCGCCGCCGATGACCAGCACACGGTCGACCTTCGCATCCTGGCGGCGCATCTGCTCGAGCGCGCGGGCGAATTCCAGCGTGATCGCCTCCAGCGAGGCGCGATAGAGATGGCCCATGCCCGCCTCCGGCCCCATGCCGGTGAAGGTGGCTCGCGCATTCTCGTCCCAGTGCGGGTCCATGCAGCCCATCAAATAGGAGCAGACCATGACCCCGCCGGAGCCGACGGGCAGTTTTTGCGCCTGCGCCTCCAGCCGCTCGAATATTTTCGCGTCCTCGTGGCCGCCGGCAAAATTGTCCAGCATCCAGTTGACGAAATAGGCGCCGGCGCGCTGGCAGCTTTCGAGCAGGTAGCCGTCGCCGGTGGGCGAGACCAGCGTGCGCCAGTAGCGGCTGAGCTCCGGCGTGGCCGACCACAGGCCTCCCACCACGGCGGTGCCGAGATTGAGATAGGCGACGCCCGGACTGGTGGCCCCCACGGCAAGACCGGCGCTATGTCCGTCGCCGCCACCGGCAAACACCGGCGTTCCGACCCGCAGCCCGGTCGCCGCTGCAGCCGCCGGCGTAACTTGGCCGATCTGAACACCTGGCCGGTGCAAGGGCGGGAGCTTCGATAGCGGAATGTCGAGATGGTCGAGTATCTCGCTGGACCATAACTTGCTGTGGATGTCGAAGATGCCGAAGGGGTCGGCGCTGGTCCAGCTTGCCGCCGCTTCGCCCGTCAGCTTCTGCACCAGGAAGTCGTGCACGCTCAGGATTTGCGCGGCGCGGTCAAGCAGTTCCGGCTGGTGCTCTCTGAAGTGGCGCAGCCGGTAGAGGCAGGGGATGACGTCCACCGGCTTGCCGGAGATTTGGTGCAGCCGCTCGCCGCCGATCTCCGCCGAAAGCACCCTGGTCATGGCGCGGGCGCGGCTGTCGAGCCACAGCGTCGCGGGGGCGAGCGGTTTGCGGTCGGCATCGAGAAGCACCATGGTCTCGCGCTGGTTGGAGATGGCGATGCCGTCGATGCGATGGGGATCGACCTGCCGGGTGACGGCAGTCAGCGCGGTGATCGCGGCGGTCCACCAGTCCTCGGCATTCTGCTCGGCAAGATGCGGTTGGGGCGTGCTGATCGCGTGCGGCGCGCGGCCTTCGGCGCGCGGCGTTCCGTCCGCTGTCCAGGCGATCGCCTTGACCGACTGGGTCGATGAATCGATGCCCACGACATAATTTTCGTGCGGCTGCATGCAGTTCTCCTCCTCGCGGCTTCGTTCCTCGCGCGCCGTCGCGGCGGGCAATTCCCGGTCGACGGCGCCTCTCCCGAATGACGCGGTCCGTCTCCTCAGCCGGACAGCAAAGCTTCTCCCGTCGCCATGTCCGTCACGAAATGGGTGGCGTAGCCGGCCTCCAGCGTCGCGGTGATGGCGGCGGTCTTGGTCGGGCCGCCAGCCACGCAGATGCGGCTTTTCACCTGCTTCAGTTCGTCCAGCGTGATGCCGACCATGCGGTCGTCATGGTCGCCGCCGATCGGCATGCCATGCGTGTCGATGAAGCGGCCGATGATGACCGCGACGGCTCCCTGCTCGACATAGGTGTCGATCTCGGCCTTCGAGGCGATGCCGGAGACGCGCACCGTGCTGCGCGCACCGATATCGCCGACGCCAAACAGGATGCGGTCGGTGGAATGGATGAGCTCGAACTGCTTCACCAGCACCGGCTCGGCGAGCAGCATCGCCTTCAACTCGCGCGTCGACAGCACCGCCGGCGCCAGAAGGTTGACGCAGCGCGCCTGAATGCGGTTCGACAGCAGCGACGTGCATAATTCCGCTGAGAATTCCGGCTCCCCGGTCGAGCTTCCCGCGACCTGGACCACCGTCACATTGCGCGCCGGTTTCGGCAGCGAAATCTGGTTGGCCACCGCCAGCACCGTGCGGCCCCAGGCCACGCCGACCGTGTCGCCATCCTCGATCTGTTCGGCCAGCACGCGCGCGCCCGCATCGCCCAGCCGGTCGACGAGGTTCTGCTCATCGCCGCTCGGGATGACGAAGACGCCGTCCAGACCGAATTTGTCCATGAGGGCGCGGGCGACAGCGGTGCGGCCGAAGGCCTGCGGGCTGATCCGGATGGAGACGATCTCGCGTTCGCGGGCCTCCTGGAGAAGGTTCACGATGGTGGCGCGCGACACGTTGAGTTTTTTGGCGATCTCGCTCTGCGTCATCTGGTCGGCATAATAGAGCCACGTCGCCCACATCACCGCATCGTCGAATTCCGTCGGCAATCTCGCCTCGGAATTCCCGCTGGTTTTTGCTGCCGTCCCGCCGTTTGCCATGGCCTATCTGATCATCCCGATAACATTTGTCAACGACCTCTGTCTTGTGTCTTGACAACTGTCATTGCCTGCTGTCATTTGTCCGCAAGACGAGAAAAGACTGATTGCAGGCATGGAAACGGCAAGGAAAAAAAGCGCGGAGAGCGATGCTCCGATCGGCGGCTGGACGGCGCTGATCGACGACGTGCTCGCCGGCCGCTGGGTCAGCCCGGACACCGGCAAGGCGACGTCCGTCCCTTATGACAGCATCGTCATCGAAGAGAGCCTGGACGGCGCCGAAGCCGATCTGGTGGCCGCGCTCGATCTCGGCGAAAAATTCACCGTCGTCGCCGACGCCGACACGTTCGACGCGATGGGCGCGCGCGTTGCCAAGGCGCTGACGAAGCTCGGCCCGGTCGATACCATCATCCTTGATCACCCGCACGCCGCCGTGGCCGATATCGACTTGCTCAGCGAAAAACTGGCGCGGAGCGAGGCAGTCGTCGCCGTCGGCTCTGGCACCATCAACGACCTGTGCAAATTCGTCACCGCCAAGCATGGCCGCCGCTACTGCGTGTTCGGCACCGCCGGCTCGATGAACGGCTACACCTCGACAACCGCCTCGATCACGCTGGAGAGCGGGCTGAAAGTGTCGCTGCCGTCGCAGGCGCCGGCGGGCTTCTTCGTCGATCTCGGCGTGTCGGCCGCCGCGCCGAAACATCTTGCCGCCGCCGGCTTCGCCGACTGCCTGGTGCGCTCGGTCGCGCAGGTGGACTGGTGGCTGTCGCACCGGCTGCTCGGCTCACTCTACGCCACCGCGCCATACGCGCTCCAGGACGAGGACGAGAAGGCGCTGAACGCCCGCGCCGGCCTGCTGCCCAAGGGCGACATCGCCGCACATGGCTACCTCTACCGTGTGCTGACCCTGTGCGGGCTCGGCGTGTCGATGACCGGCATGTCGCATCACGGCTCAATGGGCGAGCACCAGATTTCCCACTACATCGACTGTTTTGCGGGCGACCGCCATCCCGGCACGCTGCACGGCCAGCAGGTCGGCGTCGGCGTGCTCACCATGGGTAGGCTGCAGCGCCTCATGCTTTCCAGCGACAAACCGCCAGTGATCAGGCCGACAAAAATCGACCGCGATGGCATGGTCCACCGCATGGGCGCCGGGGTGGCCGAACAATGCTGGGCTGAAATCCAGCCGAAGATTTTCGACGAGAAGGGCGTGGCCGAAATCAACGCGAAGCTTGAAGCGCTTTGGCCTGATCTCAGGCGTGAGCTGTCGGCCTTCGTCATTCCCGTCGACGAGATGGGCCGGCTGCTGGCCGCCGCCGAAGGGCCGATGACCGCCGCCGACCTCGGCCTGCCCGTCGATTTCTACCGCGAGGCGGTGCTGCACTGCCGCGAGATGCGCAACCGTTATTCGTTCCTCGACCTTGCCGCCGATGCCGGCATCCTCGACGATTTTGTGGCCGGGGAGCATTGAGCGATGCGCCCGGTCGCCGACATGCCGATCGAGACGGCCGCCGGCGTCACGGTGCTGTTCGCCGATATCGACGACACGCTGACCCATGAAGGCCGGCTGCCGGCCTGCGCCTACGAGGCGCTGGAGGCGCTGACAGGAGCCGGCATCGCGGTGGCGCCGATCACCGGACGCCCGGCCGGCTGGTGCGACATGATCGCCCGCATGTGGCCGGTCGCCGGCGTGGTCGGCGAGAACGGCGCCTTCTATTTCTCCTACGACGCAGCGGCACGAAAAATGCGCCGCAGTTTTGCCATCGACGCCGAGACCCGTGCGAAGGACCGCGAGCGGCTGAAGGCGGTGCGCGAACGCATCCTGCGCGAGGTGCCGGGCGCGGCGGTGTCGGCCGACCAGCTCTACCGCGAGGCGGATCTCGCCATCGATTTCTGCGAGGACGTGCCGGCGCTGGCCAAGGCCGACGTGGTCCGCATCCGCGAGATTTTCGAGGAGGAGGGCGCCGTCGCAAAGATCTCCTCCATCCATGTCAACGGCTGGTTCGGGCAATACGACAAGCTCACCATGTCGCGGCGCTTCGCCGCCGACATTTTGGGCATCGACATCGACCAGGATCGTGACCGCATCGTCTTCGTCGGCGACAGCCCCAACGACGCGCCGATGTTCGGATTCTTCCCCAATGCCTGCGGTGTGGCCAACGTGCTGACATTCCGCGGCGAAATGGAGGCCGAGCCGGCCTACGTGACTAGGCGCGAAGGCGGCTTCGGCTTCGTCGAGGTGGCCGACCGGCTGCTTTCGGCGCGCGCCGCGCGGGCAGGTGCCGCATGACGGGCGTCTACGACCTTGCCATCATCGGCGGCGGCATCAACGGATGCGGCATTGCGCGCGATGCGGCCGGGCGTGGACTGAGCGTGTTCCTGTGCGAGCAGGGCGACCTCGGCTCGGCGACGTCGTCGGCCTCGACCAAGCTGATCCATGGCGGGCTGCGATATCTCGAGCATTACGACTTCAAGCTGGTGCGCCATGCGCTGACCGAACGCGAGCGGCTGTGGGCGATCGCGCCGCACATCATCTGGCCGCTGCGTTTCGTGCTGCCGCACCGCAAGGGGCTGCGGCCGGCCTGGCTGCTGAGGCTCGGCCTGTTCATCTACGACCATCTCGGCGGGCGGAAGCTGCTGCCTGCCACCCGCACGCTGCGGCTCGCCAGCGACCCGCTCGGCGCGCCGCTGCACGACGTCTCGTCGGTCGGCTTCGAATATTCGGACTGCTGGGTGCAGGACAACCGGCTGGTGGTGCTCAATGCGCGCGACGCCGAATCCAAGGGCGCCGACATCCGCACGCGCACCCGCTGCACCGCCGCCAGGCGCGAGAGCGGGTTGTGGCGGCTGACGATGCAGGATGCCGACGGCGGCCCGGCCTACACCATCCAGGCCCGCGCCGTCGTCAACGCCGCCGGGCCGTGGGCCGAACGCGTGCTGTCCTCCGTCGCGCAGGTTAAGGCGCCTGGGGCGCTGCGGCTCGTGCAGGGCTCGCATATCGTGGTCAAACGGCTCTACGAACACGACCGCTGCTACATTTTTCAGAACCCGGACGGCCGCATCTTCTTCGCCATTCCCTATGAAGAGGATTTTACCCTCATCGGCACCACCGACCGCGACTTTGCCGGGGAGCCGGGCGCGGTGCGGGCTTCCGGGGAAGAGATCGCCTATCTCTGCGAAGCGGCCTCCTCGTATTTCCGCAAGGCGCTGGCGCCGGACGACGTGGTGTGGAGCTATTCGGGCGTGCGTGCGCTGTTCGACGACGGCGCGGCGAACGCGCAGAAGACGACGCGCGACTATGTACTGGCGCTCGACGCCGGAAACGACGAAGCGCCGCTGCTGTCGGTGTTCGGCGGCAAGATCACCACCTACCGCTGCCTAGCCGAGGATGCTCTGGAGAGACTGGCGGAGGTATTTCCCGACTGGCTTGCGCACGCCGGCTGGACGGCGACGAAACCGCTGCCCGGCGGCGATTTTCCGGTGGACGGGGCCGATACGCTCACCCGGCATCTGAGGCAGGACTATCCGTTTCTCGGCGAGCGCGCAGCGCGGCGGCTGGTGCGTCATTACGGCACCGAGGCACGCGCCATCCTCGGCAAGGCGAAGAGTGCGGCCGATCTCGGCTGCGACTTCGGCGGCTCGCTCAGCGAGGCCGAGGTGCGTTTTCTGATCGCCCATGAATATGTCGCAAGCGCAGAGGACATCGTCTGGCGGCGTACCAAATCGGGCCTGCATATGACGGCTGAGCAGATCGCCGCGCTCGACACGTGGCTGGAGGATTTCAGGAGGCAGATGGTGGCATCGTTGCTGAAGCAGGCGGGCTGAGACGTGGAGTGAACCGGGCGGGCAGCCGCGCGGAGAAAGATGGGATGCCGAACGGACCCCGAAGGAGCGGACCGGGCGGCTGTGGAGGAGTGAGCATGGGATGAGCGTCGCACAGGTCAAGCGCATCTCGATTTCGGATTCGCCGATGCCCTGGCTGCTGCCGCTGGTCAGCCTGCTGGTGGTCTTCACCATCTATCCGCTGATCTACAACATCTGGCTGTCTTTTCACGAATTCGTGCCGCGCAAGCGGGCGCTGCAATTCGTCGGCTTCAACAACTGGGTGCAACTGTGGAACGACGCCCGGTTCTGGAGTTCGCTCGGCGTCACCTTCGCCTATTTCGCCATCGCGCTGGTGATCGAGCTGGCGCTCGGCATGGCGATCGCGCTGCTGCTCGACGACGAACTGCCGGGTTTCGGCGCGTTGCGCGCCATCCTGTCGCTGACCCTCGTCATCCCTCCGGCCATCGCCGGCATGATGTTCCTCTTGATGGAGGACCCGCAGTTCGGGGCGCTTACCTACATCCTCAATTCGCTCGGGCTGCTCGACAAGACGACGCCGATCCTCGCCACCTCGTCGACGGCGCTCGCTGGGGTGCTGCTGGCGGAGATCTGGCAATGGACGCCGTTCATGGTGCTGATCTTCCTTGCCGGCCTGCGCTCGCTGCCGGCCGAGCCCTACGAGGCGGCGATGATCGACGGCGCCTCGTCGTTCCAGATGTTTCGCCGCCTGACGCTGCCGATGATGTCGCGGGTGATCGCGGTCGCGGTGCTGCTGCGCGGCATCGACCTGTTCCGCGTCTTCGATTACGTCTTCGTCATGACTTCGGGCGGGCCTGGCACCGCCACCTACAGCCTCAGCCTCTACGCTTGGCAGCAGACCTTCAGCTTCATCAAATGGGGCTACGGCGCCACGCTCAGCCTGGTGAGCCTGGTCATCATCATGGTGCTCGCCAACCTCTTCATCAAAATCTTCAAGGTGAGGTGGTGACATGCACATGAGTGCCGGACAGCGGACGCTGCGCACCATCGCCGGATGGCTGGTGGTCGGGCTGTTCTTCTTCCCGATCTATTTCTGGTCGTCGGTGGCCTTCCGCAACGCCAAGGATATTTTCTCCTGGCCGCCGAAATTCTTCGAGTTCCCGCCGACGGTGCGCAATTTCGAGCAGGTGTTCGGCATCTCGCTGGGTTTTGGCTTCGGCGACCAGGACGTGGTGACGCCCGGTGGCGGCAATTTCTACATGGCGCCGCGGCTGTGGGATTCGATCGTCATCGCCTCGCTGTCGACGGTGCTGGCGATCGTGGTGGCGACGCTTGCCGCCTACGCGCTGTCGCGCATGGATTTCCGCGGCCGCCACCAGTTCGTCAACTGGGTGCTGTCGACACGCATGATGCCGCCGGTGGCGGTGGCCGTGCCGATGTTCTTCATCTTCAAGCAGTTCAACCTGCTCGACACCTATACCGGCATCATCGTGGTGCACGGGCTGATGAACCTGCCGCTCGCCGTGCTGCTGCTGAAGAGCTTCTTCGACGACATCCCGTCCGAGATCGACGAGAGCGCGCTGCTCGACGGCGCGTCGCGCTGGACGATCTTCAGGCGCATCGTGCTGCCGATGGCCAAGGGCGGCATCGCCGCCACCGCGGTGCTGTGCTTCATCTTCTCGTGGACCGAGTTCCTGTTCGTGCTGACGCTGACCCAGACCAGCATCAAGACGGTGCCGGTGGTGTCGTCGACCTTCGTGACGTCGATCGGCACGGCCTGGGGCAACATGGCAGCCCTTGGCGCGGCCGCGATCGTACCCGCCTTCATCGTCATCATGCTGGTGCAGCGCCATCTGGTGCGCGGCCTCACCATGGGATCGCTGAAGCAGTGATCCGGCGGATGTCCATCCGCCGGTAGAAGTTGATGAACCCGGGAGGCGAGGTCGCCGCCCGGAAAATGGAGGAGAAGAGGAATGAAAGACAAGGACAGAAAGCTCTATTTGTCTTCGATCACGGACAAGCTCGTCCGTGGCGAGATGGGACGCCGCGACTTCCTGCGGCTCGCCGGCAAGCTTGGCCTCGGCGCCGGGGCGCTCGGCATGGGCCTCGGCCCGCGGCCGTATCTCGGCGTCTCCAGCGCGCAGGCGCAGGAAGCCGTACAGCCCTCGGCGGAGGTGATCGCCTGGCTGAAGGAGGTCGGCAAACCGTTCGCCGGCACGACGCTCAAGCTGGCGACGGAATCGACGCCGCCGTCCAATGCGATCAACTCGCAGCTCAAGAAGTATTTCGAGGAAGCGACCGGCATCAAGGTCGAGATCGAGGTGCTGCCGCTGGAGCAGGTGCTGCAGAAGCTGACGCTCGACGTCGCCTCCTCGCTCGGCACCTACGACCTCTATTACATCGACCAGAGCTGGGCGGCGAGTTTCAGCCAAGACGTGTTCGACCCGCGCGAGCAGATCTCGGTCAAGCCGGACCTTGCCATGCCGAACTACAACATCGACGACTTCCTGCCGGCGCTGGTGGACGGCATCGCCAAATACGAGGACCACTGGGTCGGCGTGCCCTACGACATCCCGATCTTCATCATGATCTACCGCAAGGACGTCTATGAGGAACTCGGGCTGAAGGCGCCGACCACCTTCGAGGAGCTCTACAACAACTCCGAGGCCATCACTGACAAGAAGGGTCCGAACCTCTACGGCTACGCCGGCCAGATGAAGTCGGGCCACTATTCGCTGGAATGCGAATGGACTTCTATGCTGTGGGGCCATGGCGGCTCGATCTTCCGCACCGACGGCACCTTCTCCGGCAATGACGAGCAGGGCATCGCCGCGCTCGACTACTACACCAAGCTCAAGGCCACCATGCCTCCGGGCGTCGACGGCTGGACCTGGGACGGCCAGGGCCAGGCGGTGGCGCAGGGCGTCGCAGCCTCGATGCTGTCATGGGGCGAGTTCTTCCCGTATTTCGACGACCCGACGCAGACAAAGGTGTCGGGCCTGTGCGAGGCGGTCATCCCGCCGCAGCCGATCGCGCTGCGCACCGTCAAGGACACCGGCTACGGCGAAATCCCCGGCGTCGGCCACCAGGGCGGCTCGTCGCTGGCGGTGTCGAAATACTCCAAGGCCCCGGACGCGGCGTGGATCTTCATGCAGTGGGCGACTTGCGCCGACACCCAGGCGCTGATCACCGTGCTCGGCGGCGGCACCGGTCCGACCCGCGCCAGCGTCTATGACGACCCGCGCGTCAAGGCCAATGCCCGCGTCGGCGCCGGCACCACGCGCCACCTGCCGGTGGTGCGCGAGACCATCGCCAAATACATGGGCTCGGAGCCGGACCTGCCCGAATGGGCGCAGCTCTCCAGCGACACGATCCCGGTCGGGCTCGGCAAATATTTTGCCGGCGGCTACGGCTCGTCGAAGGAGGCCATGGACGACATCGCCACGCAAGTCGGTGCGGTGATGAAGGGATAGCTCCCAGGACTGGAGGCCGTGGCCAGCGTGCCACGGCCTCCGGCCGCAAATTGACATCGGGAGGGTAAGAAATGGCAGAGAAACCCCTTGTCGCGATCACCGGCGCCAGCTCCGGCATAGGCGAGGCGGCAGCCCGCGCCTTCTCCGCAGCGGGCCATCCGGTTTTGCTGATGGCGCGAAGGTTGGACCGCCTGAACGCGCTCGGCCTGCCCAATGCTGTCATCCGCCAGGTCGACGTGCGTGACCGCGTGGCGCTCGCCAGGGCCGTGGCCGATGCGGAAGCCGAACACGGACCAGTCGACATGATGTTCGCCAATGCCGGCATCGCCCGGCTGGGCGACATCGGCCGGCAGCCGCCGGAAGACTGGGACGAGATGATCGACATCAACACCAAGGGCGTCATGAACAGCGTGCATGCCGTGATGTCGGGCATGATGGCGCGCCGGCAGGGCACGCTGGTGATGATGAGTTCCATCGCCGGCCGAAAGGTCTATCCCGACCATACCGTCTATTGCGGCACGAAATTCTTCGTCCATGCCATCTCGGAAAGCCTGCGCGAATACCTGGCGCCGCATGACGTGCGCGTCATCGTGGTGTCACCCGGCATCATCGACACCGAGGTGCTGGACGGGGTGCGCGACGAGACCACGCTCGCCAACTACAAGGCCAACAAGCAGGCGATCGGCGGCGGCATCTCGGCCGATGTCGTGGCAAAACTGATCCTCGACGCCTACGAACTGCCGCAGCGGGCGATCGTCCAGGAAATCGTGATCACGCCGACCAGGCAGAAATATTGACGGCCGACTGGCCGGCGACAGACGACGGGTGGAGCGCTTTTCATGGCGACAGTGGAATACAAGGGCATCGGCAAATCGTTTGGCGCGGTCAACATCCTGCGCGACGTGTCGTTTCGAATCGAGGACCGCCAGTTCGTCGTGCTGCTAGGGCCCTCGGGCTGCGGCAAGACCACCCTGCTGCGCATGACCGCCGGCCTGGAGAGCGTCAGCGAGGGCGACCTGTTGATCGGCGGCAAGCGGGTCAATGACGTGCACCCGCGCGACCGCGACATCGCCATGGTGTTCCAGAACTACGCGCTCTATCCGACCATGAAGGTCTACGAGAACATCTCGTTCAGCCTCGAAGTGGCGAAGATGCCGCCGGCCGAGATCAAGCAGCGGGTGGAGCGCGCTGCCGAAATTCTCAATCTCACGCCCTACCTGCAGCGCTATCCGAAACAGCTTTCGGGCGGCCAGCGGCAGCGCGTGGCGATGGGCCGCGCCATGGTGCGCGAACCCTCGGTGTTCCTGTTCGACGAGCCGCTATCGAACCTGGACGCCAAGCTGAGAGCGCATATGCGCACCGAGATCAGGCAACTCCACAACCGGCTGAAGACCACGACCATCTACGTCACCCACGATCAGGTCGAGGCGATGACCATGGCCGACGTCATCGTCGTCATGCGCGCCGGCAAGATCGAGCAGATCGGCACGCCCGACGATGTCTACGACCGGCCGGCCAGCAAATATGTGGCTGATTTCATAGGCGCCTCGGCGATCAACTTTTTGCCCGGCACGGCGGTGACGGGGGCGGGGGCGCCCGCCGTCGATACCGCGAGCGGCCGCATTCAACTGGAGGACAACTCCGCCGTGAAGCCGGGCCAGCGCGTCGTGCTCGGCCTGCGCCCGACCGACGTCGTCGTGGCGACAGACGGCCCAGTCGCCGCGCGCGCCGTGCTGCTCGAACGCCTCGGCCACGATGCACAATTGTTCTGCGAGGGTCCCGACGGCCGGTTCGTCGCAGTCGTCGACAAGGCGCTGCGTTTCGAGGAGGGCAGCGAGGTCCGCTTCACCATCCCACCGTCCAAGGTTCATGTCTTCGACGCCGAGACGGAGGCGCGCATCTGAGGTCCGGCGTTGGGACTGGTGAAGAGCGTTTGTCATGTCGCACTCCGTCCAACACCCCTCATCCGACCGCGCTTCGCGCGGCCACCTTCTCCCACAGGGGGAGAAGGGGAGCTCGGCATTTCCGCCTCTGCAAATCGCCAACGTAGGAGATTGGCGGTGAGGTAAACGCGAAACTCCCCCTTCTCCCCTTGTGGGAGAAGGTGGCCGAGCGAAGCGAGGTCGGATGAGGGGTGTTGCGTAGAGCGCGACGCCCCCGTCTGAAGGCGGCCGTAGTTTAACGAGAAATCATAGGAGCCGCCAATGGCAACGATCCTGATACTCGGCGCCGGCGTCATGGGAAGTGCATTGTCAGTGCCGGGCGCCGACAACGGCCACGACGTGCTGCTCGTCGGCTCGCCGCTCGACGGCGAGGCTGTCGCGCGCATGAAAAAACCCGGCGGGGTGCATCCAAAACTGGATCATCCGCTGCCGGCCCGCGTCACGCCGCTTGCGGAAAAGGACCTGACGGCCGCCCATGTCGAGGCGGCCGATATCATCGTGGTCGGCGTCAGCAGCCCAGGCATCCCCTGGGCGGTCGGTCGCCTCAACCAACTGATGACCCGTCGCCGGCCGGTCGCTTTCGTCACCAAGGGGCTGGACAGGGCAGGAGCCTCGCTGTCGACGCTGGCCGAATCCCTGCCGTCGCAACTGCTTGGGATGAAACCCTTCATCGGCATTGGCGGCCCCTGCATCGCCCGCGAGCTCGCCAACCGCAACCCGACAGCCTGCGTCTATGCGTCGGCGGACGGCGAGACGGCGGCAAAAGCCTTCGCGGAGCTGATGGCGACCGGCTATTACCGCCTGTCGACCAGCGACGACGTCACCGGCGTGGAAGCCTGCGCGGCGCTGAAAAATTTCTATGCCATCGGCGTCGCCGCCATGCAGACACGCTATCCCGACGCAGCGCGCGCCGACGGCCAGTCGAAGAACCCGACTGCGGCCGCCTTCACGCAAGCCGCGCTGGAAATGGCGCGGCTGTGTGAGCGTTTTGGCGGGCGGCGGGAAACGGCGTTCGACCTCGCCGGCATCGGCGACCTGCACGTGACCGTCGGCGGCGGCCGCAACAGTAAACTCGGCCACGGCCTCGGGTTCGGTCGCACGGTCTCCGACATGATGACTGGGGAACTCAAGGGCGAGACGGTCGAGGGGATCGACACCGCCCGCATGCTGTCGGCCTGGCTGGAGCCGGCGCCCGGCCTCGATGCGCTTGACCGCGAAAACTTCCCGCTGGCGCTGGCAATCATGGAAGCCGTGCTTCACGACACGCCGTTCGCGTTCGGCTTCAAAGACCTCACCGTGTCCTGATACCAGGGGTCATTCGCCTTGACCGGCGGCGCCGACGGTCAAAATTAACAGCGACTCGCATGAGTGCTGCCCGCGTGGTTTCGCCACGGCAGAGTCGTGACTCAGAGCGTCGGGATATCAGCGGGCAGGACACGCGGATTGGAGGCACTTGCGGTGACCTGCTCCATGGCTCCCACGCCGTCAGCCGAAAGCACCGCGCTTTTCAGAAGTTTCGAATACGGATGCTGCGGATTGTCGAGCACCGCGCGGGCATCGCCTGCCTCGACCACCCGGCCCTTCTGCATGATGATGATGCGGTCGCTGATGTAATAGGCGGTGGCGAGGTCGTGGGTGATGTAGACGATCGACATGCCGAGCTCGTCGCGCAGCGTCTTGAACAGGTAAACGATCGACATGCGCAGCGACGCATCGACCATCGAGACCGGCTCGTCGGCGACGAGCAGCGCCGGGCGCGGGATGAGCGCCCGGGCGATAGCGGTGCGCTGCAACTGGCCGCCGGAAAGCTCGTGCGGGAAGCGCCCTCGGATTTCCGCCAGCGACAGGCCGACTTTTCGCAGCGCCTCGTCGCAGACGCCGTCCACCTCGCCCTTGCCGGCGCGCGCCAGGCGCAAAGCCGTGGCGTAGAGGTAACGGTCGACGCGCTTCAGCGGGTTGAAGGCTTCGTACGGGTTCTGGAAGATCGGCTGAACTTGGCGCATGAAGTCGAGCCGCGCCTTGCGGCCGCGCACCGCCGCCAGCGGCTTGTCGCGAAAACGGATCGTGCCGGCGCTGGCGAAGACCGTGTTGAGGATCATGCGGGCGAGCGTCGTCTTGCCGCTGCCGGATTCGCCGATGATGGCGAAGATTTCCGGCTGCGACGCATTGAGGGCAAAACTCACATCGTCGACGGCGTTGAACGCGGTGCGCGCCAGCAGCCCGCCGGTGGAATAGCCCTTCGTGACCCCTTCGAGGCTGAGCAATGCGCCCGTCATTGGACGAGCCCGATCCGTTGCGCCGGTCCGGATGCCCGTTGCTCGCCGGCCACGGGATTGACCGCATGGCAGGCGACGCGATGGTTCTGGCTGGTCGCGATCATCTCGGGGTTCAGCTCGCTGCAAATCTCCATGGCGAGCGGGCAGCGCGGATGGAACCGGCAGCCGCCCGGCGGGTTGGCCATGTTGGGCGGCGCGCCGCTCAGCGCCTGGCGGGCGGAATTGTCGCCGATCCGCGGCAGGCTGGCGATCAGGTGCTGCGAATACGGGTGCTTCGGGCTTCTGAAAATTTCGGCGGTCGGCGCCTCCTCCACCAGTCGCCCGGCATACATGATGCCGAGCCGATCGGCGATGTTGGCGTGGACCGCCATGTCGTGGGTGACGAAGATCATCGAGGAGCCGATCTCGCGCTGCGCCTCGCGGATCAGTTCCAGCACGCTTTTCTGGACGACCACGTCGAGCGCCGTCGTCGGCTCGTCGGCGATGATGAAATCCGGCCGGCAGACGGTGGCGAGCGCGATGGCGACGCGCTGGCGCATGCCGCCCGAAAGCTCGTGCGGGTAGGCGTCGAGCACGCCCGGCGCGAGTTGCAGGCGCTTCAGATGCGCCACGACGGTTTCGGAAAACCGCTGCCTCGGCAGGCTCATATGCGGGAAGGCGAAATCGTTGAAGGATTCGCGCACGCGCCGCACCGGATTGAGCACGTTCATCGACCCTTGCGGGATATAGGAAAGATGACGCCAGCGGATCGCCGACAGCGCGGCACGGTCGAGCCGGTAGATGTCCCGGTCGAGGAAACTGTAGCGGATCGAGCCGCCGATTACTTCGAGCGGCGGTCGGATGGCTGCGGCGATGGTCTTGATGAAGGTGGTTTTTCCGGAGCTCGATTCGCCGGCGAGCCCGTAGATCTCGTTGCTGCGGACCTTCAGCGAGATGTCGTCGACGGCGCGCACCTCGCGTTCTGTGCCGAAATACTTCATCACGTAGTATGCGCGGAGATTTTTCACCTCGAGCATGATGTCCGACTGCCCGCCGGCGCCGTTGCGTGCGCCGCTCATGCCCCGCCTCCCATGCGCATCAGCCGGCTACGCGGGTCGATGTATTCGTTCATCGAGACCGATAGCAGATAGAGCCCGAGGAAGGTCATGATGACCAGGGCTACGGGGAAAAAAATCCACCACCAGATGCCGGCGACCATCGCCGTATGCTGGTTCGCCCAGTAGATCATCGTGCCGATCGTCGGGGTCTCGATATTGGTGAAACCGATCACCGAAAGTGTCACCTCCAGGCCGATCGACCAGTTCATGTTGTTGAGCGTGGTCGAGAAGACGATGGGCAGAACATAAGGCAGGTGCTCCTCCACCAGTATCTGGCGGGTGCTCATGCCCGAAAAGACGCTCATCGACGTGAACTCGCGGTTCCTGAGGCTGAGCGCCACCGAGCGGATGAGCCGCGCATCGTAGGGCCAGCCGAGCGACGCCATGGCAATCGCCAGCATCGGCCACGACATGTTGTCGTGCATCATGAAGAAGAACAGCACCAGGATCGGAAATAGCGGGATGACGACAAACGTGTCGTTGATCGTCATCAGCACGCGGTCGGTGATGCCACCGGCATAACCGGCGACCAGGCCGATCAGCAGCGACAGCACGCGGCTCATCAGCGCGACCGAAAGGCCGAAGAGCAGCGAATTGCGGATGGCGAGGGTCAATTGCCAGAACACGTCCTGGCCGCGCGAATTGGTGCCGAACGGATAGGCCCAGGAGGGCGGCACGTCGGGCGGCACCACATAGCTGTCGAGCGGCGGATAGGGCGAGAAGAACGAGGCGGCGGCAAAGCCGAAGACGATCAGGATCAGGATCGCGCCGAGTGCGAATTCGAGATTGTAGCGGAAGAGGTCGCGGACGGTTCTCAGCATGGCGTCAACCTTGCGTCACGCGTGGATCGAGCAGCGGATAGACGATGTCGATAACCAGGATCGCCGTCGCCACAGCGATGATCGACACCGACGTGATGCCGAGCACCAGGCTGTAGTCGCCCGCGTTGACGGCCCGGACCAGCAGTGTGCCGAGGCCCGGATAGCCGAACACGACCTCGGTGATGATCGCGCCGTTGAAGATGGCGCCGAGCGACAGCGCCAGCCCCGTCACTTGCGGCGACAGCGCGTTGCGCATGACATAGGAAAACAGGATGCGGCGGCGGTCGACGCCGCCGAGCTCGGCATAGGTGACGTAGTCCTCGGTGACGATGTTCGAAACAAGCGAGCGCATGCCGATGAACCAGGCGCCCATGCCGACCAGCACCAGCGACAGCGCCGGCAGGATGGAGTGCCTGACGATGCTGGCGGCGAAGGCAAAACCCTGGCGGTCGATGTTCATCTCCGCGCCACCGCTGATCGGCAGGATCGGCCAGACAAAACCGAAGACGACGAGGAGGATGAAGGCGACGATGTAATAGGGGATCGGCTGCAGGCTCATCGCCATGATGCCGAGGGCCTTGAGCAGCATGTTGCGGCGGTAGTAGCCGGCCAGCCCGCCGAGAAAATTGCCGACCGTCCAGGCGATCAGCGTCGAGCAGACGAGCAGCCCGACCGTCCAGGGCAGCGCCTGCCAGATCAGAGTCGAGACCGGCGTCGGGAAGGCCGAGAGCGACGGCCCGAAATCGCCGGTCGCCATGCGCCGCCAGAAAGTGACGTATTGTTCCCAGGCCGAGCCCTCCAGGCCGTAGAGCTCGCGCAAGGTCTTGCGCATCACCTCGACCATCTCCGGGCTAGACTGCCCGAACATGGTGACCGAGCTGATCGCCTGCTCGACCGGGTCGATCGGCGTCAGGTGGGTGATGAGATAGGCGACGTTGATGCCGATGAACACGACCAGGATGAATTGTACGAAGCGTCTGGCCAGATAGAGCGCGTAGGTCCTCATCGCTTCGGTCGCGCCGCGGCTTGCGTCATCTCGTCTGCTCCCTGCACCTGAATCACGGAGCGAGGCGGGGTCCGCCGCCGCCTCGCTCGTACGCCCGCCGCTACTGGCTCTTGGCCGGCTTCAGCTTGACGAACATGTATTTGGTGTTCGCCCAGTTCGAGACCGGGTTGGTGTAGGGATTGTCCGCGGTCGGATAACCCGTCCAATAGGTCTCATCCATCATCGTGAACACGTTGTAGGACATCAGCGGGATGGTCGGCATCTCCTTGACCGCCAGCTTGATGTAGTCCTGGCCGAGCTGCTGCACCTTCGGATCGTCGAAGTCGATGGTGCGGATCTGCTCGATGATCTTGTCGAGCTCGGCATTCTTCCAGCGCTGGCGGTTGCGCGGCGGCTGGCGTTCGCCGCGCGGCTTCAGGAATTCCGAGTGCCAGCTATCGAGGAAGAAGGAGAGGTCGGGGTGACCGCCCCAGGTCTCGACGCTCCAGGCGATCGCCGCCTCGAAATCTCCGGATTCCACCCGCGGGAAGAAGTCGGAGGGATAGGCCTGCGTCTTGGCGTCGATGCCGAACTGGCGCCATTGCTGCACGATCATCGTGCCCGCCCGCGTCATCACCGGGCGCTGGTCGCCCTCGACCAGCAGCGTGATGGAGAACGGCGTGCCGTCGGGCTTCATCCACTTGTCGCCCTGCCTGGTGAAGCCGGCGCGCTCCAGAAGCTGGGCAGCCGCTTCCGGATTGGGCTTCCACCAGCCGCGGCCGATGGCTTTCGCAATCTCCTTCGGATCGGTCGGTATCTGCTCGCCCATCGACGGCCGCAGCATGTCGGCGATCTGCTGGCCGACGGTCGGATCGTAGGGCTTGTATTTGCCCTTGCCGGTGTCGATCTCGAACTCTGTGAGCCATTTTTCAAGCGGATCGAAATAGTACTGTCCGTAGAGGCCGGTCGGCGGCACGCCGATCGCCGAGATCGTCGCGGCGCCGCGATAGGAGGCCATCGAAACGGCCTTGATGTCGATCAGCAGCGCCAGCGCCCAGCGGACGTCGGCATTGTCGAACGGCGGCACCTGATGATTGAACATCACGCCCGGAAGCGTCGGGTCGGGATGGGCGTAGGGAAAACCCTTGAACCAGCCATGCGAGGTCGGCGACTGCTTGACCAGCGTGAACACGCCCTCCGGCGAGGTGTCGTGTATGATGTCGAGCTGGTGGTTGAGCTGCAGGATCACGCGCTTGTCGGGCGGGCCGGGATCGATATAGGCGGCATATTTCGGGCCGGGCTCGCCGAAGCGGGCAAGCGTCGTGCGCTGCCAGTCCTCGCGTTTCTCCCAGATGTACCATTTGCCGTTCGGGTCGAAGCTGTGAAGCTTGTAGGGGCCGATGGTGACCGGCGGGTTGAAGTCGAACTTGGTCGGGTCGGCGACCTTCTCGAACACATGTTTCGGCATGATCCACGCCGCGTTCCAGCGCACGGTGAAGGTGGCGTGGAAGCGCGAATTCGGCCGCTTCAGCTTGAACACCACCGTGCGCTTGTCCGGCGCGGTCACCGTGTCGACGCTGGCCGCGAAGACCGGCCCCCAGATCATGCTGGGGTTCTTGATCTGGGTCTCGACCGTGTAGACGACGTCGTCGGCGGTGAACTCCACGCCGTCGCTCCAGAAGATGCCGTCGCGCAGTTTCACCGTCATCTCGGTGAAGTCGGCATTGTATTGCGGCTTGTCGGCGGCCAGCGAGTTGTCCCACACGCCGTCGATGCCGGCATCCGGATCGATGTACCAGAGCGTGTCCATTCCGAGTTGCTGCAGGCCGGTCGAGTTGCCGCCGCGGGCCACCATCCAGATGTTGAACCAGGGCGGGTTGGTGATCGTGCCCTGCGGGTTCTCGATGATGATGGTTTCTTCGCGCGGCAGGTTCGAGATGTCTTGAGCAAGCGCGGCGGATGCCGCCAACAACGCGCTTGTTATGAACGCCAGGGCTCGCAGGATGCGCATCGCAGTTCCTCCCTTTGCCAGTCGCATCGATAGTGGATGGCTTATTGTCGTTGGGGAAGGAAGCTAACCCGGTCCGCCGGAGTGGTCAATAGAAGCTGATACATATCGTATTCTATGATACAAATGTGACGGCCGGACCCTATTTGCTTGCCTTCCGCCGGGCTCAACAAAGGCCGAGCCCGGCCACAAAATCTCAAACCGAGGTTCAGGCCGACAGCCGGATCAGATTGTAGGAGCGCGGCTTCAGGCGGCACCAGATGCGGCCCTCCTCGATGAGCGTGCCGTCCTGCTTTTGCGGCTTCACCACGTCCGGAGCATCGGCGCTGTTCACCGCCTTCAGGTCCGGATGATGGATGAGGATATGCTCGATCAGCCGGGCCGCCGGAAAGCCGGCGAGATCGACGGTGAGTTCGGTTTCCTCGTCCGGATGTTTGTTGATCACGAACAGCGCGATCGTGCCATCCGCTGCATCGTGTACGGCGGCGACGTCGACATAAGGCACGTCGTCGGCCGCCTTGGCGTCGTAGCGCGGCGCGTCGACCACGACGGCCAGGCTTTCGCCGCGTCCGTGGCGCGAGGCGAACAGGTACGGGTAAAAGATGGTGTGCCGGAAGGCGCGCCCGCCGGGCTCGGTGGTGATCGGGGCGATGGCGTTGACGAGCTGCGCGATACAGGCGATGCGCACCCGGTCGGCGCGGCGGATGAAGGTGTTGAGGATGCAGCCGACGACCAGCACGTCCTCGAAATTATAGACTTCCTCCAGCAGCGCCGGCGCCGCCGGCCAGTTCCAGCTCTTGAAATTGTCGTTGTCCTGGCGCCGGCAATGATACCAGACGTTCCACTCGTCGAAGGAGATATGGATGTCGTTCTTGGCGCGTTTCTTGGCCTTCACATAGTCGATCACGCCGCTGACGGTCTGGATGTAGCGGTCGAGAATGGCCGGCTTGGCGAGGAAATTGAGATAGTCGTCCTCGTAATTCTCGAAATACATGTGCAGCGACAGGTAATCGACGTTTTCGTAGCACTCGCCCAGCACATCGGCCTCCCATTGCGGGTAGGACGGCATGAAGCTGTGCGAGCTGCCGCAGGCGACGAGCTGCAGCGTCGGATCGAACGCCTTCATCGCCTTCGCCGTCTCGTTGGCGATGCGGCCATACTCGTGAGCCGTCTTGTGGCCGACCTGCCAGGGTCCGTCCATCTCGTTGCCGAGGCACCACAGTTTTACGTTGTAAGGCTCGCGCCGGCCGTTCTTGATACGCAGGTCGCTCCAGTGGCTGCCGCTGGGGTGGTTGCAATATTCGAGCAGCCCGCGCGCCTCGTCGAGGCCGCGCGAGCCGAGATTGACCGCCAGCATCAGCTCGGTGCCCGCCGCCTCGCACCAGGCCGCGAACTCGTCGATGCCGACCTCGTTGGTCTCCTTGGTGCGCCAGGCATAGTCGAGCCTGACCGGCCGGCTCTCCTTCGGGCCGATCCCGTCCTCCCAATTGTAGGCGGAGACGAAATTGCCGCCGGGATAGCGGGTCACCGGCACGTTCAACTCGCGCACCAGCTCGATCACGTCGCGGCGGAACCCCCGCTCGTCGGCGGTCGGATGTCCGGGCTCGTAGATGCCGGTATAGACCGCGCGGCCCAGATGTTCGAGAAATGCGCCGTAGACGCGGTCGTCGATCCGGCCGATTCGAAAATCCTTATGGATCGTGGCTTTGGCCTTCATGGCGTTTCCCCTGATTATATCAGATATTTGGATATGTATCCGTATTATCTGATCCCGATCGGGGTGGAGGTGTCAACCCTCCTTGTTGCTGGGTCGTGTCTCAGTCTGAATTTCGGTTTTCGACCCCATTGCGGACGCACAGCTATCGCACGAGCCGGTATCGCTGCATCACGTAGAAAAGAGTTTCGGCGTGTGTGGCAAGTTCGTCAGGAACCTCAAGCCGAACGTGTAGCACCTCTGTTCCTCGGTCAATGCCGAGCGACGCTGTAATCAGTCTCGGTCCGTCAAAATCTGCAGATGCCCAGCGCGGTGGGGTATCGTCAGTATTCGACCCTTCGATGTCATCACGCAAAATTTTGAACAAACCCTCATCGAGGCGTTCGCCTGACATGTTCTGAAGCTCGTCAAGCAACACGTTCAAATTTGATAGGTATACCCAGTTTGCGACCGTTGCCATCGAAAGACATCCATGCACCGTGTGTTTGAACAACCCAAATATCAGATGCCTGAGTCAGCTTTCCACTCGAAACCGACTTCAAACTGAGACACCGCGCGGCCTGCGCCCGCAGCTAGTGTCAGGCCGGGGTTCTGCCGCGTTCCGGGTCCGGCTTGAGATGCAGCCGCAGGATGATGTCCTGGTCGTGATTGCCAAAACCCTTGCCGAAAATGTTGAGGCCGCCGGGGTGCTCGGCGTGCTCGTCGATGCCGACCCGCAGCCGGATCGAATGATGCTCGGCAAGGTGAAGCTGCTCCAGCGTCACGTCCGATGTCTTGGCGCCGTCGAGAAAAGTGCCGCTGCCGGTGATCTTCCAGGTCTTCAGATGGCCGTATTGCGAGCCTTCGAGCTTCCACCAGCGCGGCGTGTAGATGCCGCGCTTGTCGCCGAAATCGCCGGGCGAGGTCCAGGTGCCGACCAGCACGTCGTTTACCCAGATGCTTACGTCCGACGGCCAGTTGGCGTTGGTTCCCGGCACTTCGGAGGACAGTTCCATGCTGAATTCCAGCGCTTCAATTTCCGCCTTCAATATCTTGGCGTTGTTGGGGAATTTGTATTCGACATGGCCGCGCTCGAACCAGATCAGCCCGGCCTTCATCCTGTCGGGGTCGAGAAAGTAGTCCGGCACGTCGAGCAGGCCGATGACGGATTCGCTCGAACAGAGGCCGCAAGGCGGGGACACGGCGCAGTTGGTATAAAGGCCGAGCGGCATCGACAGTTCGATGACGTTGGTGCGGGTCTTCACGTCGTAATCGTCGAAGCGCAGCACGATCTCGTCGAAGCGCGCCGCGCACAGTTTCTGCTGGCCCTTGCTTGCCTTCACCGTCTCCGTGCGGATCAGGTCGCAGCTTTCGAGCACCTGGATGTTGGTCGCCACCGTCGATTGCGGCAGGGAAAGCGCCTCGCTGATCTCGTTGACGTTCAGCGCCCCGCGCGCATGCAGCAGCTTGAGGATGTTGATGCGCACGGGCGACGAAAGGCCCTTCAGCACCTCCAGCCCGTCGGTGGCGTTGATCGTCAGAAAATTGCGGTTGTTCTTGAGCGGCAGGTCCATGCTTAGGCGTCCGGGCCGCGTCGAGCGACCATATCAGATTTCCTGATGCATACCAGAATTTGCCGATCCTTCAAGTTCGCATTGCACGGCGGGGGCGGATGTCGGCCTGTTTGGTCATGCTTGTTACGCAAGAATCCACGTGGCGCACGATCAACTCTCTGTTTCTGCTTGGTTTTACAAGCATGACATTGTTTTCGAACGACTGTTCGCCCAGGTCGGGAGGACCGTGAGGCACGCTGCTGTCCTTCGAAAAATTGAACCTTTTCAATGTGTTGCGCTGACAGCGTGGTGGCTGATTCGTCATCGTCAAGGATTATTTTCTTAGAACGCTTGTATTTGTTCCCTATCTGTTCCATGAATGCTGGCCTTGTCCGGAGGAGGCGGCGGTGGAGTATGGAGACGCGAGTGCCACGATCGAGCGATACCGGCAGGCGCTGAAGCATATCCTCTTGATGCTGGTCGGCATGGCCGAGATGGGGTTTTGCAAGGTGGGCGCTCGAGAGCCAGGCGCTGGGGGACAGTTTACTTTCTTCCCGCAGAAGGGCGAAGCCGCTTCAAGGCTGGAGCAGGCGGAAAAAAGTAAACTGTCCCCGGCACTTAATCCCGCACTTACGCTTCCCCGCCACCTCTACCGCGCCATTCTTCTCATGCTGCGCCCGGCCGAATCCGCCGCCCGCCGCCTGATCATCGCGGCTGCGCAAGGCATCGTGGTGACGCTGCCGCCGTTTCGTCCGCGAAAGCTCAAGCCGAAAATTTCCGACACGGTGGCCGCCATGCGCCGCCTCGGCCTTGCCGTCGCCCTGTCGAGAGAAGACTTTGCCCGCTATGAAGCCGAACGGAAAGCCGCCGAACGGCGCACTGCCAGGCCGCGTGGACAAAACCTTTCGCTGCTCGATGCGCTGAAATATCCGTTCCGCATCCGCCGCAAATATGTGCCGGCGCATGCCGTGCCGCGCATCCGGTCGCTCACCGACGACGCGCCGTATGTCCCCCTGCCGCCGCCTCCGTCGGGCGACGATCCGATGAATGCGGCAAAACTGACGCTCAGGCTGGACGCGCTGGGTCAGGCACTCGACGATCTTCCCGGCCAGGCGCAGCGTTTCGCCCGCTGGAAGGCGCGCAACGACGCAGGCCTTCAACGCGACAAGCAGGCCCGCGACGCGGCGGCGGCGAGCGGCAAGCAGGATTCGGTCCGGTTCCGGCGTTTTTCGCCGCTGCGGCGCGGGCGGCCGCCCGGCGGAAGATTGCCGCGCTTCGATCCGGACGCGCCGCGCCGCAAGAACATCCGCGAGGTCGACGAGATCCTGGCGCACGCCAATGCGATGGCCTACTACGCGCTGGAGCCGCCGAGGCGGGATACGTCGTGACGGCACAACCAGCCGACCCGGCGAGTGTCGAAAAGCAAACTATCTGAAAGACTTAATGCCAACCGGAAAAGGAACCGGGGCGTGGCGACGAAGACGGCTGCATGCAGGGGACAGTTTACTTTTCCGCAGAAGGACGCAGCCGCTTCAGGGTTAGCGCGGGCGGAAAAGTAAACTGTCCCCGGCGTTTTGCGCCATTCCGGCCGCCGCCATTTTGTCCCATACGCCGGGCATCCGAAGCCCCTCAGTACGGCGTGTCGCCGCCATCGACGTTGATCGACTGCCCGCGAATGATCTCGGCGGCGTCGGACAACAGGAACGCCACGACGCGGCCGACCTCGACCGGCTGGATGTGGCGGCCGAGCTGCTGCGGCACCATGGTCTTCAGCAGTTCGCCGGAATCCTGACCGAGGCGCGGGCCGAGGAAGTCGGCGACGTTCTTCAGCATGTCGGTCGCCACGCCGCCGGGGCAGACGGCGTTGACGTTGATGCCCTTGTCGACCCATTCCATCGACAGCGAGCGCGTCAGGCTGATCACCGCCGCCTTCGAGGCGTTGTAGCCGGCCATGTTGCGGTAGCCGACCTTGCCGGCGTTGGAGGCGATGTTGACGATCGCGCCCTTGCCCGAAAAATGCCGCGCGGCAATCTGCGAGGCGAGCAGCACGCCCTTGACGTTGATGGCGAGCTCCAGGTCGAGCCCGGCGGGGCTGGTCTCGTCGGCCGGGCCGAGCCGGACGATACCGGCATTGTTGACCAGGCCGTCGAGCCGTCCCATGCGCTTGACCAGCGCGGCGAACGCTACTTCGAGACCGGCCGGCTCGGTCACGTCGGCGGCGAAGGCGGCGACGCGGTCGCCCGCGTCCTGCGCAACCGCCGCCTGGTCCGCCTTGGCGAGATCGAGGTCGATCAGGCCGACCCGTCCGCCGGCTTCCAGGACGGCTTGCGCGATGCCGCGAGCGATTCCGCCGGCTCCGCCCGTCACGGCGATCACTCTGTTTTCAAGTGTTTTCATTGCCAGATTTCCCATGCTTTTTCTCACCAGGTCGGGCGGGCCCTGACGCCGCCATCGACGACCAGATCGGCGCCGGTGATCCAGCGCGCCGCGTCGGACGCCAGGAACAGCGCAGCGTCGGCTATGTCGTCGGGACGGCCGAGCCTTGGCAGCGCGGCGGCGGCCTTCCACCGGCCCACGCCTTCCGGCCAGCCCTCCTCGATGCCGTCGCGATGGATCAGTCCGGGGCTTATCGAATTGATCCGGATGCCAAACGCACCGAATTCCAGCGCCGCGGCCTTCGTGAACATCAAGAGCGCGGCCTTGGAAGTGGCGTAGTGGCCATGGCCGGGGGCGGGATTGTGGCCCTCGATCGAGGCGATGTTGACGACCGAACCGGGCCTGCCGGCTTTGCGCGCCTGCTCGACGAAGGCGCGGACAAGCAGGAATGGCCCGGCGACATTCGCCGCCATCATGGCGCTCCAGTCGCCTTCCGACATGTCGGCCAGCATCCGCACCGGCTGCTGGCCGGCATTGTTGACCAGGATGTCTGCACTGCCGAATTCGGCCACGGCCCGCCCGACAAGATCGGCAGCCTCCTTGCCCGACGAGACGTCGGCCTGGCAGGAAAGGGCCTTGCCGCCGGTGGAGCGGATTGCCTCCGCCACCCTTTCTGCGCTGTCGCGGTTGCTGTTGTAGTGGCAGACGACATTGGCCCCGGCCTCGCCGAAGCGTCGTGCGATGCCGGCGCCGATGCCCCCGCTGGCGCCGGTGATGATGGCTGTCCTGCCGGAGAGGTCGAGCAGCGAAGCGACGGGTGGTGCGGCGGTCATTGGCATGTCCTCAATTTGCGCGCCCCGGCAGCGCCGGCAGCAATTCCTTCAGGATGGCGGCGATCTTCTCGCCGCAGATGGCGGCCACGGCGAATACCGATTCGACCGTGTCCGGCTGCTGGTCGGGGCCGCCGGTCGCGGCGTTCGCAACCGCGGAGAGGCCGAGCACCTTCATGCCGGCATGGTTCGCGGCGATCACCTCCATCACGGTCGACATGCCGACGGCATCGCCTCCCGCCGATCGGAAGAACCTGCGCTCCGCCGACGTCTCCAGTTCCGGCCCGTTGACGCCGCAATAGATGCCGCGGCGGATCGCAGTGCCCGCACGGGCAGCCGCGTCGTCGGCAAGCCGCCGAAGGTGCGGATCGTAGAGCCTGGACTGGTCGGGGAAGCGCAATCCGATCGCGTCGTCATTGGGGCCGATCAACGGGCTCGCACCTGTGAAGTTCAGGTGATCCTCGATCAGCATGACGTCGCCGGCGTCGAAATCGGCATTCAGCCCTCCCGACGCATTGGTGACTACCAGAACGCCCGCGCCGAGCCGCTGCAGCAGATAGACGGCGAGCCCGATGTCACGCGGCGCCCAGCCCTCGTAGAGATGCAGCCGGCCCTGCATCATCACCACGCGGCGCGAAAACAGCGTGCCGATGACCAACTGGCCCTTGTGTCCCGGCGCGGTCGAGACCGGGAAGCCGTCGATCTCGCCGTATGGGATGATCGTCGCGTCGGTGACGGCATCGGCCAACTGGCCGAGGCCGGAGCCGAGCATGATGGCTATGTCGCACGGCGCGCCGGCGCGGTCGCGGATCGAGGCATGGGCACGATCGAGGCGCACGAGTTGGCTGTCGGGCATGGGTTTCCTCACACTATGCTGGCGGCGATTTTTGGAGCGAGGCGTTCGACGGCGGCGATGGTCTCGCCGATATCGTGGCGGGTGAGCACGCCGTCGCGCACCACCTGTTCCCCGCCTACGAAGACGTGGCGGACATCGGACTTGGCCGTCGAATAGACGAGATGCGTGACCGGATCGAACACCGGCACGGCATGCGGGCGTTTCAGGTCGATCAGGATCATGTCGGCGAATTTTCCCGGCTCCAGGCTGCCGATACGGTCGCTGACGCAGAGCGCCTTGGCACCGGCCGTCGTCGCGATGGCGAGCGCCTGGCTGGTGGTGACAACCTCCGGCCGGCCGCTGACGCCCTTGTGCAGCGTCGCGGCAAGCCGCAGCGCCATCCACATGTCGAGGTCGTTGCCGCTGATCGCGCCGTCGGTGCCGAGCGTGACATTGATGCCGGCGTCGAGCATGTCGGGAATGCGCGCCACGCCCGAAGCGAGCTTCAGGTTCGACATCGGATTGTGGGCGACCGACGCGCCGGTGCGGGCGAGGATCTCGATCTCCCCGTCGTCGAGATGGACGCAATGCGCAAGCACGGTGCGCTCGTCGAGCAGGCCGAGGTGATCGAGATGGCGAATAATCGAGCGGCTGTAGCGGCTGGTCACATCGGCCTGCTCGGCCCTGGTCTCCGCGGCATGGGTGGAAAACAGCGCACCATGCTTGTCCGCGAGCGCCTTCGCGGTCTTCAGGTTCTCCGGCGCGACAGTATAGGCGCCATGCGGCAGGATCGACGGCAAGACATCGTCGGCACCGC
Source organism: Mesorhizobium sp. IMUNJ 23232 (assembly GCF_044326205.1). Classification (NCBI taxonomy): domain Bacteria; kingdom Pseudomonadati; phylum Pseudomonadota; class Alphaproteobacteria; order Hyphomicrobiales; family Phyllobacteriaceae; genus Mesorhizobium; species Mesorhizobium sp. IMUNJ 23232. The sequence continues at coordinate 44,050 of NZ_JBIRCY010000003.1, read as the reverse complement.
CGAATTCGTCGAAGAAATGTTCGGCCGCCGCGATGCGGCCGGCGAGGTCGTGACCGGTGACGCCGGGCGGATCGAAAAAGATGCCGCCGGTCGCGACGCGCAGGCCGACGGTTCTGGCCGCCCGCACCGTCTCGGATGGATACCAGAACATGTCCATCACGGTCGTCACCCCGGACAGCAGCAGCTCGGCAAAGCCCAGCACGCTGCCGAGGCGCGACGTTTCCGGGTTGAGGATCGCCCCCTCTGCCTTCCACACGGTCTGCAGCCAGGGCTCCAGCGCCAGGTTCTCGACCAGGCCGCGGAACAGGCTGTCGGCGGCGTGGCAATGCGTGTTGACGATGCCCGGCATCAATATGTGACCGGAGCCGTCGACCACGCGCCGTGCGACCGCCGCCAGCGAAGCGAGGTCGGCGGTGGAAGCGACGCGCACAATGCGGCCGTTCTCCACGGCCAAGCCGCCATCGGCGATCACCGTGCCCTTGGCGTCGCAGGTGACGACCGTTGCGTTGGTGATGACGAGATCCATCTTGTTCTCCCGCTAGGCCGTCTGCCTGCGCCGCCACCACGACAGGCCGACCAGCACGACCAGCGTGGCGAGGTAAGGCATCATGTCGGTGAACTGCTGCGGCAGGCCGAAACCCTGGACGCGGAAGGACAGGCTGTCGACGACGCCGAAGACGACGGCGATCAGGAACAGCGGCAGCGGCCGCCCGCGCGACAGGAGCACGGCCACGACGGCGATCCAGCCCCGCCCGGCGCTCATGTTCTCCACGAACAGATTGACGTTGGCGATCGACAGTTGCGCGCCGGCAAGGCCGCAGAGCGCGCCGCAGCCGATCAGCGCCCAGAGCTGGACCCCGCGCGGGTTGACGCCGCCGGCTTGCAGGGCCGCCGGATTCTCGCCCGCCGCGCGCATCCGCAGGCCGAGCCGATGGCGCGCGAAAAAGATATGCAGCACCCGCACGGCGAGGACCGCCACATAGAACAGGATAGACTGGCCGCTGAGCAGCCGCCCCACAACGGGGATCGAGCCTATGAGCGGAATGTGGATGGGCTCGAAACCCGCGATAGCCGGATCGTTGAAGGCGCCGGTGACGTGGAAGACGGCGCGCAGGAGGAAGGCCGTAAGCCCGGCCGCCAGGATGTTGACGGCGATGGAGACGACGATCGGATCGCCGCCGCGCCTGAGGTTGAATTCGGCAAACACCAGGCCCATCGCGATACCGGCAAGCATCGCCGCCAGCGCGCCGGCATAGGGCGAACCCGAGAAATAGGCGCCTAACACCGCGGCGAAGGCGCCGACCAGCATGAAGCCTTCGAGTGCGATGTTGAAGACGCCGGCGCGTTCGCACAGTGCGCCGCCAAGCGCGGCAAGCAGGATCGGCGTGACGAAGCGCGGCACCGAGGCGGCGAAGGAACTGTCGAAAAGCAGGTCAAGCATCGCCGTCTCCGCCGGCCTTGCGGTGCGAGGAAGCAAGCAGCGCGCCCGAGACTCGGCTGGCGACGAAGAGGATGATGACCGCCTGCATGACCAGCGCGATTTCCTTCGGCACGCCCGCGGCCCGCTCCATGCCGGCCGCACCTGTCTGGATGACCGCGAAGAAGAAGCCCGACAGCGGCACCAGCCACGGGACCATTCCAACCAGAAGCACGGCGATGATGCCGGTCCAGGCGTAGAGCGGCTGCACCAGCATGCCGTCAATATAGCGGTGATGGATGCCGAAGACGGCAATCGCGCCGACAAGGCCGGCGATCGCGCCGCTCATCGCCAGCGTCTGCAGCGCCAGCTTGTGGACCGGCAGGCCGACGGCCCGCGCGAAATCGGCTGATAGCCCGTTCAGGCGCACATGATAACCATGCACGGTCGCGTGGCTGTAGACGATGGCGAAAATGCTCGCCACGGCGATGAACAGGATGCCGATGTCGAGGCGCGTGCCGGGGAAATAGGGCAGCCACATCGCCTGCGGCACGAGATGCGACTGCACCATGCCGGATTCGACGTCGCGGAACGGGTGCGCGACGAGATAGGAGCCGATGTAGCGAATGGGATAGTTGAGCAGCAGCGAACCGACGAGCAGCGGCACGCCGAGATAGAGCTGGAGGACGCCTGCCAGCAGCGCCCACAGCGCACCCGCCGCCATGGCGGCGAGGATCGATATCAGCAGCACGACCAGCGGCGGCCCCGGCAGCATGATCGCGACCAGCGCGGCGACCAGGCCGCCAGCAACCAATTGCCCCTCGCCGCCAATGTTGAACAGGCCGGCGCGAAAGGAGAGCATCACCGAGATCGCCATGCCGACGATCAGAGCGGCGCGGCTGAGCGTTGTCAGGAGGTAGGAGAAGCGGCGGCCGCCAAAGGCACCGTCGACGAAACCGGCGAGCGCTTCTCCGAACGGCGCGCCGGCCAGCGCCATCAGCGCAAGCAGCACCACGGCGATCGAGGCCGCGACGCCAAGCCAGGACAGGAGTTCGCCACGCAGGATGCGGCTCATGCGACGTCCTTCAACGCATCCACCGCGCGCGAGGTCATCAGCTTGCCGATCTGTTCGCGGCTGGCTTCGCCACGCGCTACCTCGCCGGCCACCTTGCCCGCATAAAGGACCAGGATGCGGTCCGACAGCGCCAGGATCTCGTCGAGCTCGGTGGAGACGAGCAGCACGGCGTGTCCCGCGTCGCGCATGCGCATCAGCTCGCCGTGGATGAAGTCGATCGCGCCGATATCGACGCCCCAGGTCGGGTTCTCGGCGATGACCAGCGGCGTCGCGCGGGCGAGTTCGCGCCCGACGACCAGCTTCTGCTTGTTGCCGCCGGACATGGTCGAGGCCCGTGCCGAAGGTCCGCCGACCCGGATGCGATAGCGCTCGATCAGCGAACGGGCAAACCGCGCCATGGCCGGGCGGTTGAGAAAGGCGCCGCGCGAGAAGGCTACGCGGTCGTCGCGCCCGGCATTGGCGTTTTCGGCGACGGTGGCGCCGAGCGCCAGGCCGGTGCGCTGGCGGTCCTCGGGGATGTAGCTCATGCCGATCCGCCGCCGCCTCTCGACGTCGAGCGTCTCGATGCGGACGCCGCAAAGCGTGACGGCGCCTGACGCCGGCTTCAGGCCCGTCAGCGCCTGCACCAGTTCGGCCTGGCCGTTGCCGCTGACGCCGGCGATGCCGACGATCTCGCCCGCGCGCACCGAAAGCGTGATCGGGCCTACGGCCATGCCATGGCCGGCCGCAACGAGCTTGTCGACCGAGAGCACCATGTCGCCGGGCTCGCGCGGCTGGCGCTGCCGGGCGGGCGGCAGTTCGCCGCCGATGATGCCGCGCGCGATCTCCTCCTTGGAGGTCTGCGCAAGCGGACCCGACGCGACCAGCCGCCCGCCGCGCATGACGCTGACGCGGTCGGCGATCTCCATGACCTCGTCGAGCTTATGGGTGATGAGCACGATCGCCTTGCCGGCGCCGCGGAAGCTTTTGAGGATGGCGAAAAGCCGGTCCTTTTCCTGCGGCGTCAGCACGGATGTCGGCTCGTCGAGGATCAGCACCTCGGCCTCGCGGTACAGAACCTTCATGATCTCGACAACCTGCCGCTCGCCGACCGACAGGCCGCCGACCATGCGGTCAAGGCCGATGGCGATGCCATGGCCCTCGGCGCTTTGCCTCAGGCGGCGGCGCGCGGCGGCGAAATCGACGAAGCCGAAGCGGCCGACGGGCTCGGAGCAGAGCACGATGTTCTCGAGGATCGTCATCTCCTCCTGCAGCATGAAATGCTGATGCACCATGCCGAGGCCGGCGGCGATCGCGCCCTGCGGCGAAGTCCAACGCCTGACGGAGCCGTCTATGCTGATCGTGCCCGAAGCGGGCTCGACCAGCCCGAACAGCACATTCATCAGCGTCGACTTGCCGGCGCCGTTTTCGCCGACCACCGCATGGATCTCGCCCGGCGCGATGGCCAGCGAGACATCGTTGACGGCGACCAGCGCGCCGAAGCGCACCGTGATGCCGGAGAGCATGACATGCATCGGAGGAGCCCGCGGGAATCAGGAAGCGAGGCGCCCGCCGCCGGCGCGGAGGGCGATCGAACCCATCACTTGGCGAACATCGGGTCTTCGAGCTTCAGCGAGCCGTCCTCGATGCTCTTGGCGACGCTGCGCATCTTCTCGACGACCTCGGGATGCTTGGCGATCTCGCATTGGCTCGAGGCCAAGTCGGCGTCCTCCAGCGCCATGGCGTCCATGCCGCCTTCCTTGAGGCCGAGCGAGGCCATGGTCTTCTTCTCGCCGTTCAGGATGCCGCCGATCGCCGCGACCATCGCGGTATCGACCCGCTTCAGCGTCATGTCGATGATGTGGCCGGGCAGTTCCGGGCAATGGTTCACGTCCACCGAGAACACCTTGAAATTGCCTTCCTTTGCCGCCTCGAACACGCCGTAGTCGCCGCCGGCGGTGGCGGTGAAGATCAGGTCAGAGCCCGCCGCATGCATGGCGACGGCCTGTTCCTTGGCGCGCACCGGATCGGCGAACGGGTTCTCACCACCCACCCAGCGGATGTCGACATTGACGTCCGGCGCGACGGACTTCACGCCTTGCGCGTAGCCGTCGGTGTAGCGGTGCAGGAAGGGGATATCGAGCGCGCCGACGACGCCGACCTTCTTGGACTGCGTCAGCATGCCGGCGGCGACGCCCATCAGGTAGCTCGCCTCGTATTCGCGGAAGACGGCGCAGTGCACGTTGTCCGGGCGCTCGTCGAAGCACTGGTCGACGATCAGGAACTGCGTGTCCGGCGCGGTCGGCGCGACCTGCTTGACGATGTCGTTGAATTCGAAGCCGAGCAGGACGACGATGTTTGCGCCTTCGTTGATGGCGGCGTTGACGTTGTCCAGCCGTTCGGCGGCGGTCTTGCTCTCATAGGTCTTCACGTCGGCGCCGTATTTCTTGCCCGCGGCCTCGATGCCGGCCTTGCCCATCTGCAGGAAGGCATTGACGCCGATGGCGTCGGGCGAAACGTAGACGAACAGATTGTCGGCGGCCCGCGCATTCGTCGCAAGCGCCGCAACGCCGAGCGCGCCGGCAACGAGACACTTCTTCACAAAACCCATCATCTTTTCCCCTGTCGTTGCAAGACGTTCGGCGCAGCGACGAATCCGCATCGGCGCGAACCCGTCATAACGACGATAGCGGCATCTGGTTGAGGCGACAAACCGGTATCGAGCGGCCGTCTCCTGCTGGACCTCGAAGCGAGAGCCTTTGACAGATATCAAAGCGCTTCCTAACACTTGTCAACGTGGTTCACATTTGTCGAGATGGCCAGGCAGGTTGGAATGTTGGCGCAGTTTTTTATCCCCAGGAACGATCTGGCGGAGTTCTGGACCGGGGAGCGCTGCTACATCACCGAACTGCACAATTGCGACCAGTCGCCGGAAGCGTCGCTCGCGCTCGCCCGCGTCGAGCCCGGCGTGACCACCCAGTTGCACCGTCTCGACGGCGTCTCCGAACGCTACATCCTGCGCAAGGGCGAAGGCACACTGGAGGTCGACGGTATCCGCCAGAAGCTCAAGGCCGGCGACCAGGCGGTGATCCCCGCGGGTGCTGCCCAGCGCATCGAAAATACCGGCGAGACCGATCTTGAGTTCTACTGCCTGTGCGTCCCGCGCTTCCATCCGGCGAGCTACGTCAATCTCGAGGATTGAACCGTCCGGGCGGCTTCGGCGGCGCGGCGTCTTGCTCGGGAGCGCGGGGCTGCGGTCCGTTCGAAATTTTGCCTCAAGGGAGCTGAGATATGGACAAGAGGATGCATGGCGAGACGGGTTCTCTCCATGGGGAAACCTGCGTCGTCACCGGCGGCGGGCGGGGCATTGGGCGGGCGATCGTCGAAAAATTCCTGGCTTGCGGCGCGGCCGTCTATTCCATCGATCTGGTCCATCCGGAAGCGAGCGCTGGCGAGGACCGGCTCGTGTGCCTGGACTGCGACATCACCGACCTCGAAGCCGTCGGCGAGATAGTCCGCACGATCGGGTCCGTGGACGTGCTGGTGAACAACGCCGCGGCGGTGACGCGTGCAGTTCCGATCACCGAACTCAGTCCCGAAGAGTGGCAGCGCACGATAGCGGTCAACATCACCGGCACGTTCAATGTGTCGCGCAGCTTTCTGCCGCTGATGCGCAAGGGCGGCCGCATCATCAACCTGGCATCGACCTTCGCTCATGTCGGCTCCCCAGGCCGTGTCGCCTATTCGACGACGAAGGGCGCCATCCTGGCCTTCACGCGGAGCCTCGCATTGGACGTGGCGCCGCTTGGCATCCGGGTCAATTCGGTGTCGCCCGGCGGCATCGCCACCGACCGGCTGATCGAATTATTCGGCTCGGAAGCGGCGGCGGAAGACTATCTGCTGCCGCTCCATCCGATCGGTCGAACCGGCAAGCCGGCCGACATCGCCGACGCCGTGTGGTTTCTGGCCTCGCCGCATTCGAGTTTTATGACCGGCGCGGACCTGCTGGTCGACGGAGGATATACCGCTCAGTGAGAGCGAAGCTATTTGCTTGCCAATTTTTCGAACGTTCGTTAGAAATGCGTGAAGTCGGTTCCGGAGGAGGATGGGAATGCCGCAAGGCCAACCGGGGGCGCTCGCCGGCACCAGGGTTATCGACCTGACGCAGATGCTCGCCGGGCCGTACTGCACCATGATGCTTGCCGACCATGGCGCCGAGGTCATCAAGATCGAGCCGGTGGATGGCGATCCGACACGGCATTTTGGGCCGTTTCCGGCCGACGACACCGCGCATCATTTCGGCGGCTATTTCCAGAGCACCAACCGCAACAAGCTCAGCCTTGCCCTGGATCTGAAGAAGCCGGAGGGCAAGAAACTGCTGTTGAGGCTGGTGCGGGACGCCGACGTTCTGGTGGAGAATTTTCGAGCAGGCGTCATGGACCGCCTCGGGCTCGGATACGAGGTGCTGGCGAAGGAGAACCCGCGCCTTGTCTATGCGTCCATCCGGGGCTTCGGCGATCCGCGTACCGGTGCCAGCCCGCATGTCGACCGGCCGGCTTTCGACGTCGTCGCCCAGGCGATGGGCGGCGCGATGGGCATCACCGGGCCGGACGAGCGGACGCCGATCAAGATCGGACCGGGGATCGGCGACATTTTTCCCGCCGCGCTGGCGGCGTTCGGGATCCTGGCGGCATATCATCACGCCGCCCGCACAGGGCAGGGGCAGTTCGTCGACGTAGCCATGTATGACAGCATCGTGTCGCTCTGCGAGCGGATGGTCTATCAATATTCGTATACCGGCCGTTCGCCCGTTCCCGAAGGCAACCAGCATCCGATCCTGTGCCCGTTCGGCACCTTCCCGGCACGCGACGGGCAGGTGACGATCGGCTGTCCGCGCGATTCCTTCTGGACCGAGTTGACGGAGATCATGGGGCGGCCCGAGCTTGCGAGCGATCCGCGCTTCCGCACCAACAACGACCGCCTGGCGCATCGCCGGGAAGCGGTCGCGCTGGTCGAGGAGTGGACGCGCACCCGCAGCAAGGCCGAGATCGCCGAAGCGCTCGGCGTCCGCGTGCCGTTCGGTCCGGTCAATACCGCCGCCGACATCTATGCCGATCCGCATATGGCCGTCAGAGAGATGCTGGTCGAGGTCGAGCATCCCGGCTCGTCCGCGCCGGTCACCATCGCGTCGACGCCGATCCGCATGACCGTGACACCCGGCGGTGTCGTGCGCCGCGCGCCGACAACCGGCGAGCATACCGACGCGGTGCTGCTCGCCCTGGGCGTCGGCGCGGACGAGATCGCCTCGCTCCGGGCCGCGAAGGTCATCGCCTGAGCCTTTGTCCGCGGCTTGCGCCGGGCGGCCGTCAGCGGATGGGCGAAAAGCTTGTCGGCCTGAGGATCGCCGATTCCATCGTCTGGATCAGCGGCGTCGTCTTCGGTCCGAAGGCGATCCATTCCGGATCGGCATAGAGCCTTGCGCGCTTGTCGTCGCGGTCGGCCATGCTGTCGTAGCTCCACATGGTGATGACCTGGTTCAAGGGGCCGATGTCGGACACGAAATAGCCGACCATGGTCAGGTACTTGGTGTGCAATGGCAGGCCCTCGCGTTCGTACAGGGCCAGGAATTCCTGCACTTTTCCGGGATGGAAGGTGTAGGTGCGCTTTTCGATGATCATGCTGTCCTCCGCGTCATGCGCATCCTAATCGCGGCATTGCAGAAAATCAAACGTATGTTAGAAATTGCGAAAGGTGCCGGTTTGAATCACGTCGTTCCCCGGTTCGCCATCGCTCAGCAGGGAGGCGCAAGATGATCGAGCGGACGCTGTTTTCGGAAGAGCACGAGATTTTTCGGGAGTCCGTCAGGCGCTTCATGGAGAAGGAGCTCGCTCCCCATCACGAGGAATGGGAGGAGAAGGGCGAGGTGCCCCGGTGGGCATGGAAGCGGGCGGGCGAGCAGGGGTTTTTGTGCGTCGCCATACCGCAGGAATGGGGCGGGGTCGGCGCCGACCGGCGCTATTCGATCATCCTCATGGAGGAGCAGTCGCGCCTTAATCTGACCGGGCTCGGCTTTCCGCTGCATTCGGACATCGTCGCGCCTTACATCGATCACTATGGCACGCCCGAGCAGAAGCTGCGCTGGCTGCCCGGGATGGCGACCGGCGAATACGTCGCCGGCATCGCCATGACCGAGCCCGGCGGCGGGTCCGATCTGCAGGCAATCCGCACCACGGCGGTCCGCGATGGCGACGACTACATCATCTCCGGCCAGAAAACCTTCATCACCAACGGCCAGACCGCCGACCTTTTCCTGGTCGCCTGCAAGACCGACCGTGCGCAGGGGGCGAAGGGAATCAGCCTGATCGTGGTCGAGACCGACCGGCCCGGCTTCCAGCGCGGCCGGCGGCTGAAGAAGCTCGGCACCAAGGCCCAGGATACATCGGAGCTCTTCTTCAACGAGGTGCGGGTGCCGGCCTCGAACCTTATCGGCGAGGAGGGCAGGGGTTTTGCCTATATGATGCAGGAATTGGCGTGGGAGCGCATGCATGTCGGCATCCAGGCGGTGTCGTGCTGCGAGGCGGCGCTGGAGTGGACGATCGACTATACGCGCAACCGCAAGGCGTTCGGCAAATCGGTCATCGATTTCCAGAACACCCGCTTCCAGTTGGCCGAGATGAAGACCGAGGTGCAGGTCGGGCGCATTTTTCTCGACCGCTGCCTGGAACTAGTGTTGCAGAACAAGCTCGACACCACGACTGCCGCGATGGTGAAGCTGTGGACCAGCGAAATGCAAGGCAAGGTGCTGGATGCGCTGCTGCAGCTCCATGGCGGCTACGGCTTCATGTGGGAGTACCCGATCACGCGCGCCTTCGCCGACGCCCGGGTGCAGCGCATCTATGCCGGCACCAACGAGATCATGAAGGAGCTGATCGGACGCACGCTATAGGTGCGTTGGCCGGCATGCCGGCCGACCGGCCGGATCGGTTAGGAAGCGAGCTCAGCCTTGCGCTTCAGGGCGAACTCGCGCCAGCCGATGCCTGGCCGGCCGGTCACCTTCTCCACCGTGTCGAAGACGGCATCGGCCAGCGGCATCTCGCCGCGCTCGGTGGCCGCGACACCCTCGGCGAGGCTCGCGGCGTAGAGCGGCTCGGCGCCCATCTTCTGCATGATCGGAAACAGGTCCGACGCGGGCCGCGGGCGGTATTCCACCGGCCTTTCAGTGACCTCCGACAGAATGGCGGCGACTTCCGCAAAAGTCAGCGCCTCGACGGCGAGCGGGTAGGTCTTTCCGGCGTGCGGGGCAGGGTTGCGCAGGCTCTCGGCGGCCACGGCTGCCATGTCGTCCGATGATATCCACGACACGCGGCGCCCGCCGACGAAATGGACGATGCGGTCCGGCCGCTGCACAAAACCATTCCACACCGTGTCCATGAAGAAGTTGGGTCGCAGGTGCGTCCATGAAAAACCCATCGCCTCGGTCGCCCGTTCGACGAGCTGGTGCCAGGCGAAGTGGGCGAAGGGCGTGTCGTCGGCCGCCAGCGCGCCGAGATGCACGATATGCCCGACACCTTCCGCCTTCGCCGCGTCGAGCAGGCGCTTGGAATGGACCAGCATGTCCACCGAATAGCCGGTCAGCAGAAAGACCGCGTCGACGCCTTCCAGCGCCGGACGCATCGTCGAAGGTGCGTCGAAATCGAAGGTGACCGGCGAAAAACCGTGACGCGTCAGTCTTTCGGCACTCTCGGCGCTGCGCGCCGCGCCCAGCAGTTCGATCCGTCCGGCATCCGCGTCCGGCTTGAGCAGTCGCATCGTCGCGCCGCCCACCGTGCCCGTGGCCCCGGTCACCAGGATCCGTCTCGGCATCTCGCCTCCCACTGCGCGCCTCCTTGCTTGACCGCAAGAGAATTCTAACAGATGTTTGTTTTCTACAGGAGGAGTATCCGCCATGTCCAGCCCAGAAGCATCTTTCCCGGCGAAGGGCCGGCAAGGGGCGGCGCGCTGCCGGGCCGGGGGGCGGCCGGGCATGCCGATCACGATCGCACACTTTTCCGTTGCACTGTTTTCGAACAGGTGTTAGTTTTTATTCGCGAGGCGGCCGGGCGGCCGCCGGGAAGAGTTTTTCAGGGCCGTCGAAGCCCGTCCGAAGGAGCCTCCGCAGCTCCCGAGGCCAGTCAGGAGGATGCGGATCGTGCGTCGTCTGGAAGGTAAGCTTGCCGTCGTCACCGGCGCTGCAAACGGGATCGGCCGCGCCTCGGCGCTGCGCTTCGCGTCCGAGGGTGCTGATCTGGCGATCCTCGATCTCGCGGCCGACGGGCTGGAAAAAGTCGCCGAAGAGGCCCGCAAGGGTGGAGCCAAGGTGCTCACCGTCGCCGGAGACTGCACGAAGGAGGAGTTCGTCGTGTCCTCCTTCAAGTCGATCTATGACGAATTCGGTTTCGTTGACGTGCTGATGAACAATGTCGGCCAGAGCGCGCGCGAACGTGCTTCCGAGTTCTACAAGTCGGACCCCGAGGTCTGGCGTTTCGTCGTCGACGTCACGCTGTTCTCAACGCTTCTCGCCTCGCGCCAGGTGGTGCCGTCGATGCGCGAGGCCGGGCGCGGCAAGATCGTCAACGTCGCGTCGAATGCCGGCATGGCCGGCGAGATCGGCATCAGCGAATACGCCGCCGCCAAGATGGGCGTGATCGGCTTCACGCGCTCGCTGGCGCGCGAGCTCGCGCCGTTCAAGGTCAACGTCAACGCGGTCTGCCCGGGCGTCACCAAGACGCGGGTCGTCGACCGCATACCCGAGGACATTCTCGAGAAGATCCGGGCCTCTATCCCGCTCGGCTATTTCGCCGAGCCGGAGGACATCGCCGCCGCCGCGGCTTTCCTCGCCAGCGACGATGCCCGCTACATGACCGGTCAGTCGGTCGTCGTCGACGGCGGACGCTGGATGATCTGACCGTATGCCGGCCTGCTCACCAGGCCGGCCCGCGATCGCAAAAGAACGATTTCAGGATTTCATGGACAAGGTGCCGAAGATGGCGGGAATGCTCGACAACAAGGTGGTGCTGGTCACGGGCGCGGGGCGCGGCATCGGCCGCGAGATGGCGCTGCTGATGGCCAGTCACGGCGCCAGGCTGGTGGTCAACGATCCCGGCGTGTCGCTCGACGGCAAGGACGAGACGGACGGTCCTGCCAACGAAGTCGTTCGCGACATCAAGGCGTCCGGCGGCGAGGCGGTCGCGGACTACGGCAGCGTCGCCGATCCGGATGCGGCGAGGGCGATGGTCAAGCTGGCGGTGGACACCTTCGGCAGGATCGACGTCGTGGTGAACAATGCCGGCATCCTGCGCGACGTCATCTTCCACAAGATGACCGACGAGGATTGGGACTCCGTCATCAAGGTGCATCTCTACGGCAGCTACAATGTCAGCCGCGCCGCCGCCGAGCATTTCCGCAAGCAGGAGAGCGGCGCCTTCGTCCACATGACCTCCACGTCCGGTCTGGTGGGCAACCCGGGCCAGGCGAACTATTCGGCGGCCAAGATGGGCATTGTCGGCCTGTCGAAGTCGCTGGCGCTCGACATGGCGAAGTTCAACGTGCGCTCGAACTGCATTTCGCCTTTCGCCTGGAGCCGGATGGTCGGATCGATCCCCAACACGCCCGACCAGGAGGAACGGCTGAAGGGCTTGCGCATGCTGACGCCCGACAAGATCGCCCCGGTCGCGGTGTTTTTGGCCAGCGACGACGCGAAGGACGTCAACGGCCAGATATTCGCGGTGCGCGGCAACGAAGTGTTTCTGATGAGCCAGCCGCGTCCGCTGCGCTCGGTGCATCGTTCGGAGGGTTGGACCCCGGAGACGCTGCGCGACCACATGCTGCCGACGCTGAAGACGTCCTTCATCCCGCTGCAGATGTCGCGCGACGTGTTCTCCTGGACGCCGGTCTGACTGATGGCCGACTACCGCCGCTACGACGAGGTGTCGGTCGGGGATGCGTTCCCCGCCGAGCCGCTGACCTTCGCGGTGACGGAGGGCGTCGTCGATGGGTTCCTGCGCGCCACGGGCAATGACGGCGCCGCCTATCGTGCCACGCCGCGCCGCGCGCCGTCGATGATCGCTTCCGTCTACCTGATCGACCTTCTGATGGCGCGACGCAGCCCGCCGGGCGGCATCCATGCCAAGCAGGCGATCCGCTTCCACCGCGCCGTCGAGATTGGCGAGAAACTGGCGATCCAGGCGAGCGTGGTCGAAAAATACATCCGCAAGGAGCGGCCCTACGTGGTGTCCGACTTCGAGGCGCGTGGCGAAGACGGTTCGCTCGTCTCGTCCGGGCGCATCACCTCGATCTGGGGACGGGACCAATGAGCGCGAGCCTCGCCATGCGCGCCGACGGCGATCGGCTCCCGGTTCTCACCCGTCATGTCGATCAGAAGGCGATCGACGCCTATGCCGAGGCGTCGGGCGACTTCAACCCGATCCATGTCGATCCGGACTATGCCAGCACAGGTCCCTTCGGCCGCACCATCGCGCATGGCCTGATGACGCTCGCCTATGTTGCCGAGATGCTGAACGACTGGAGCGGCGGCGCGTTCGACGAGACGGGAGAAATCGACGTCGCGTTCGTCGCGCCGGTGTTTGCCGGCGACATGCTGGAGGTGACCGGCCTCGTCGAGGAGATGGTCGTACGCGACGGGACCGAGTGCGCGCGCGTCAAGCTGCTTGTGAGCGCCGGCGGGCGGCAGATCCTCGCCGGGCATGCGATCCAGCCGATCAAGAATCTAGGGAACTGACATGGCGCGCGAAGCGGTGATCGTCGGGGTGGGCGACGTGCCCCTCAAGGACGGCAAGGTGGTGGGCGGCGGCTCCGTGCTGCAGGTGCAGGCGCGCGCCGCGAAGGCCGCGCTTGACGATGCGCGCATTCCGATGCGCTACGTCGACGGTCTCCTGGTGGCAGGCCTCTGGGGGGTGCCGGGGCCAGGGCAACTGCCCTCGGTGACGCTCGGCGAATATCTCGGCATTTTTCCACGTTTCGCCGACAATACCAATATAGGCGGTTCGGCCTTCGAAGCCCATGTGGCGCACGCCGCAATGGCCATCGAAAAAGGCTATTGCGACGTTGCCCTTATCGTCTACGGGTCGACGCAGAAGAGCGAGCGCAGCCGTACGCTGGGCGGGCGGCCGCCGGTGCTGACCATGCAGTTCGAGAATGTCTGGGGCATTCCGCAGCCTGTCGGAGGTTATGCGCTGGCCGCGCGCCGCCACATGCACGAGTTTGGCACCACCGAGGAGCAACTCGCCGAGATCGCGGTCGCGACGCGCAAATGGGCGAGCCTCAACCCGGCCGCCACGATGCGCGACCGGATCGGCATCGACGACGTGATGAACTCGACAAGGATCTCCGACCCGCTCAAGCTGCTCGACTGCTGCCTGGTGACTGACGGCGCCGGCGCGGTGGTGATGACCACGGCCGACAATGCCAGGGCGCACGGCGCCAAGGCGATCCACATCCGCGGCTACGGCGAGGCGCATACCCACTGGTCGATCGGCGCCATGCCCGACCTCGCGCGCCTCACCGCCGCCGAGATGGCGTCGAAGCGCGCATTCGAGATTGCCGGTGTCGGCCACGACGCGATCGATCTCGTCGAGTGCTACGATTCCTTCACGATCACCGTGCTGATGACACTGGAGGCGCTGGGATTCTGCAAGCCAGGGGAGGGCGGTCCGTTTGTATCCGGCCAGCGCACCGCGCCGGGCGGCGTTTTTCCGCTCAACACCAATGGCGGCGGGCTCTCCTATTGCCATCCCGGCATGTACGGCATCTTCCTGCTGGTCGAGGCGGTCCGCCAGTTGCGCGGCGAGGCTGATGAACGGCAGGTCGCCGATGTCGCGACGGCGCTTGTCCACGGCACCGGCGGCACGCTGTCGTCGGGCGCCACCGTCATCCTGTCGAACAACTGAGGCGAAGTGCGATGAGCGAAGCCTACGAGAAGCCGCAGCCGGTCATCGATCCCGGCACAAAACCATTTTGGGATGCCGCGCGCGCACACCGGCTGTCGATCCCGCGCTGCCGTTCCTGCGGAAAACATCATTTCTACCCGCGCGAACTCTGTCCACATTGCCATTCGGCCGAGTTGGACTGGACCGATGTCAGCGGCAAGGGCGAGATCTATTCCTACACCATCGCGCGCAAGCCCGCCGGTCCGGTCTTCGCCGCCGACGTGCCCTATGTCATCGCCATGATCGCGCTCGACGAAGGTCCGCGTATGCTGACCAACATCGTCACCGGGGATGTCGAGCAGGTGCGCATCGGCGACCGCGTCACGGTGCGGTTCGACGACGTGACGGCCGAACTGACGCTGCCGAAGTTCACGCTCGACAAGGAATGAGATGAACACCGCGCTCATCCCCGAGGAGATCGTCCGGATCGGCGAAAGCCTGCTCCGCTTCGTCGACCAGGAGGTCGCGCCGATCGAGGCGGCCAACAAGGCGCTGTTGTCCTCGGACCGCACCATCTTCGACGAGAACGGCCGCTTCACGCCCGAGGTCGAGGCGCTGAAACGCCGGGTGCGGATGAAGTCGGCCGAGGCCGGATTCTACACCATGTTCGGTCCCGAGGAACTCGGCGGCGGCGGGCTGGGGCCGCTCGCCGCGGTCTATCTGAACGGGCTGCTGTCCACGCATTGTGGGCCGGGACGGACGCTTGTCCATCCCGTGGTCATTCCGTCGCCCTTCACCAACGGCCTGTCGCCGGTGCTGACCTTCCTCGATCCCTCGCTGCGCGACCAATATCTGCCACTGCTCGGCTCAGGTGACAGGACGCTGTGCTTCGGCCTGTCGGAACCCGATGCGGGCTCGGACGTGTTCGCGATGAAGACGCGGGCGGTGAGGGACGGCGACGACTGGGTGATCACTGGCTCCAAGCAGTGGATCACCAACGGCCCGTATGCCGACTATGCGATGATCTTCGCGGTCACCGATCCGGACCTTGCCACGAAGCGCAAGGGCGGAATCACCGGCTTCTTCGTCGACACGAAATGGCCGGGCTTCAATGTGGTCTCGACCATTCCGATCATGGGCCAACTCGGCGCCGAGATCGGCATCCTGTCGTTCGATCGCCTGCGCGTGCCCGACAGCCATCGGCTTGGCGCTATCGACCAGGGACTGAAGGTAGCGATGCGCGGCGTCAACACCGGCCGGCTCGGCCTGTCCGCCACCTGCATCGGCATGGCGCGGTGGGCGCTGGTCCAGGCCGTCGAATACGCCAAGGTGCGAAAGACTTTCGGCAGCGTCATCGGCGACCATCAGGCGGTTCAGATCCTGCTCGCCGACAGCGCCGCCGACATCTACGCAGCCGAGACCATGCTGGTCGACTGCGCGCAAAAACTCGAGCGGGGCGACAAGGCGCTGGCCGAGACGTCGATGGTGAAGCTGCATTGCACCGAGGCCGCCAACCGTGTCTTCGACCGCTGCATGCAGGTGCATGGCGGCATGGGCCTGACCAACGAGCTCAGGCTTGAAGCCGGCTACCGCTTCACCCGCTCCATGCGCATTCCCGACGGTACCAGCGAGATCCAGCGGCGCACCATCGCCCGCGACCTGCTGGCGAACGGCGTAAACTTCTGAGCAAGCCCATGAAACACGTCACGCCTTCCGCCAGCCCAGAGCAGTTTGCATTCAGGTTGACCCATTCTGCCGGGCCGGTTTGGGCCAAATCCTTCGGGCTTCGTCTTGTCCGGGCCACCAGCCCAGCCTTCGACGAAGCCCTCGACCTTGGCCCAATCCGCCGCCGGCAGAATGAGTCAACCTGAATGCAAACTGCTCTAGACGCCCTGTTCCGCCCCCGCTCGGTCGCCATCCTCGGTGCTTCCGACGACCCGACGCGCATTTCGGGCCGTCCGGTGCGCTACCTCATCGAAGGCGGCTTCAATGGGCCGATCTATCCGGTCAACCCGAACCGCAACACCGTTCAGGGGTTGAAGGCGTACAAGGCGCTGGCCGACGTGCCGGAAACGCCCGACGTGGCGCTGCTCGCGGTGCCGGCATCGCTAACCGAGCAGTCGGTGCGCGAATGCGTGGAAAAGGGCGTCAAGGGCGCGATCATTTTTTCGGCCGGTTATGCCGAGAGCGGCGAGGACGGGCTCGCCATCCAGAAACGCATCGCCGACATCGCGCGCGCTGGCGGTCTTCGGCTGCTCGGTCCCAACTGCCTCGGCATCTTCAATCCGCGGATCGGCTTCTTCGGCACCTTCACCCAGTCGCTCGACAAGGAGATGCCCGGACCCGGACCGCTCGGCATCATCAGCCAGTCGGGCGCCTACGGCTCGCACATCGCCTATCTCGCCCGCCAGCGCGGCATCGGCATCAACTACTGGATCACCACCGGCAACGAGGCCGATGTCGACGTCGCCGAGAGCCTCGAATGGATGGCGGCGCAGGACGACATCAAGGTCATCATGGCCTATGTCGAGGGCGTGCGCGACGGCGGGCGCTTCCGCCGCGCCCTGGCGCTGGCGCAGGCCGCGCGCAAGCCGGTGATCATGATGAAGGTCGGACGTTCCGAGGTCGGCGCCAAGGCGGCTTCCTCGCACACGGCGTCGCTGGCCGGCTCCGACGCCATCTACGACGCGCTGTTTCGCCAGTACGGCGTGCATCGTGCGGCGACCACCGAGGAGCAGATCGACGTCGCCTATGCCTGCGCGCGCGGCATTTTTCCCCGAGGCAACAAGCTCGGCGTAGTCACGCTGTCCGGCGGGGCCGGCGTGCTGATCTCGGACGCCGCTGAGCGCTACGGCATGGACGTGGCGCCGATGCCGGAAGCCGCGCAAGCGACGCTGAAGGCGCTGCTGCCCTTCGCCACCGTCGTCAACCCCGTCGACACGACGGCGCAGGCGCTGAACGACATGGGCCTGCTGGCCAGGAACATGGAAGTCATCCTCGACCAGGGCGGCTACGACGCGCTGCTGGGCTTCTTCTCCACCGTGCCCAATACGCGCACGCTGTCCGGCCCGTTGCGCAACGCCATCGCCAAGGGCTGCGAGCGTTTTCCCGACCGGCTGATCGCGCTGGAAATGGTGGCCGACGCCGAAGTCGTCAGGGAATACGAGCGGGCGGGTTTTCTCGTCTTCGAAGACGCGGACCGCGCCGTCGCCGCGCTCGCCGCGCTTGCCCGCTTCAGCCAGGCCTTCGATCGCGCCGAGACGCCGCCTTCCATCGCGGCCGCTGTCCCGGTCGGGCACGAACCGCTGTCCGAGCATGCGGCGAAGGCGCTGCTCGGCAAGGCCGGCATTCCCTTCCTCGACGAGCGGCTGGCGGGGGACGCCCGCTCCGCCGGCGACGCCGCCGATGCCATCGGCTATCCGGTGGTGCTGAAGATCGTGTCGCCCGACATCGAGCACAAGACCGAGATCGGCGGCGTGCTCGTCGGCATCGGCGACAGGAACAACGTGGAGGCCGGCTTTGCCACGCTCATGGATCGCGCGGCGAAACATCGCCCGGATGCCAAGATCGAGGGCGTCCTGGTCGCGCCGATGGCGAAGAGGGGCGTCGAAGTGATCGTCGGCGTGTCGCGCGACCCGGTGTTCGGCCCGGCGGTGATGTTCGGCCTCGGCGGCGTGCATGTCGAGGTGCTGAAGGACGTCACTTTCCGGCTCGCGCCGTTCGGGCGCGATGAGGCGCTGCGGATGATCGGCGAGATCAGGGGGCGGGCCATGCTCGACGGCGTGCGCGGCGCGCCGCCGTCCGACGTGGACGCGCTGGCGGACCTGCTCGTCAGCGTCTCCGAGTTCGCGGCGGCGCATCGCGACGATGTGGAGACGATCGACCTCAACCCGGTCGTCGTTCTGCCGGCGGGCGAGGGCGTGGTGGCGCTGGATGCATTGGTTGTACCTTGCCGTGCGAATCGATGACCCAGGCTTCGGTGGGTCGGTTTGCGCTTGAGTTCGAAAAATTTTCGAACTATCGTTAGAAAATGTGGCGCTGCAACCGCGGCACACGGGAGGACACGCATGGACGTCGATTATTCGGGCTACAAATATTTCCTGTTCGACAAGCAGGGCCGCACCATGACGGTGACGATGAACCGGCCCGACCAGCTCAACGCCATGACCTGGGACATGCACGAGGAAAGCTCGCGCATCTTCTACGATCTCGGCATGGACCACTCCATCGACGTGGTCATCTTCACCGGCGCCGGCCGCGCCTTCTCGGCCGGCGGCGACATCGTCGGCATGAAGATGATGTACGAGGACACCGAGATGTTCGACCGCTCGATCAATGAGGCGAAGAAGGTCGTCTTCGGCATCCTCGACTGCGAGAAGATCATCATCGCCAAGGTGAACGGCGACGCCGTCGGCCTCGGCGCGACGATGGCGCTGTTCTGCGACATCATCTTCGCGGCCGATCACGCCCGCTTCGGCGATCCCCATGTCAAGGTGGGCCTTGCGGCGGGAGACGGCGGCGCGGTGATCTGGCCGCAGGCGATCGGTTATGCCAGGGCCAAGGAATATCTTTTGACCGGTGACCTCATCGCGGCCAAGGATGCCGAGGCGATGGGACTCATCAACTACGCCGTCCCCGCCGGCGAACTCGACGCAAAAGTCGACGCCTTCGCCAAGAAGATCGGCTCGGGCGCGATGAAGTCGATCAAATATACCAAGACCGCCATCAACATCGGTTTGAAGCAGCTTGCCCACACCATGATGGATACCTGCATGGCCTACGAGGCGCTGACCAACCGCAGCCAGGACCATCTGGAGGCGATCAACGCCTTCTCGGAGAAGCGCAAGCCGAAATTCACCGGACTCTGAGGCGCGGGAGGCACAGGCGGCAGGGAGGCAGAGGATGGATTTCGGCGAGCCCGAGCACGTAGCCATGCTGCGCGACAGCATCCGCCGGATGCTGGAGCGCCACGCCAGCCGCGAGATGATGGCCAGGTGGGACGAGGAGGACAAGGTTCCGCGTTCGCTGATGGGGCCGATCACCGAGCTCGGCGTCTGCGGCATGACCATTCCGGAAGAGTATGGCGGCTCGGGCCGCGACATCCTCGCCACCATGGTGACCGTGGAGGAGCTGTCGCGCCGCTCCATGGTGATCGCCACGCTCTACCTGATGAATTCCTGCTACGGGTCGATGAACATTTTGGCCTCCGGCAGCGAGGAGCAGAAGCAGCGCCTGTTGCCGAAGCTCGCCAACGGCGAGCTGCTGTTCGCCTACGGCCTGTCGGAGCCGGACGTCGGCTCCGATCTCGCCAGCGTCAAGACCCGTGCCGAGCGCCACGGCGATAGGGTGATCGTCAACGGCTACAAGCGCTGGTGCTCGGGAGCGGAGAACGCCGACTACATCTACGCGCTGGTACGCTCCGGCGAGCCCGGCGCCCGCTACAAGAACCTTTCCATCGTGCTGATCCCGCCGACCGCAAAAGGGGTCACGCTGACGCACATCCCGGCGCTCGGCGCGCGCGGCCTCAACACCAACGACGTGACGCTCGACAATGTCGAGATCCCGATCGAGGACGTGGTCGGCGGCGAAGAAGGCTGGAACCAGGGCTGGTCGAAACTCGCCGGCCCGGCGCTGGAAGTGGAGAAACTCGAGGTCGCCGCCATGGCGCTGGGCATCGCCGCACAGGCCGTCGACGACGCCTGGGAATACTCCCAGACCCGCAGCCAGTTCGGCAAGCGTATCTGCTCCCACCAGTCGATCCGCCACATGCTGGCCGATGCGCAGACAAAACTCGCCGCCGCGCGGCTGATGCTTTACCGGGGCTGCTGGCTGGCGGACAACAACCTGCCCTGCTCGGCGGAGACCTCGATGGCAAAGATGTATGTCTGCGAGACTGGGCTGGACATCGTGCTGACCTGCCAGAAGGTGATGGGCGCCTATGGCTACGCCAAGGGTTTTGACATGGAGCGTCACGTGCGCGACATGCTCTTGATGCCGATCATCGGCGGCTCGACGGCGATCCAGAAGAACAACATCGCGAACCGCATGGGCCTGCCCAAGGCGTGACGCGCCGGCCGGCGGAGGGACTGGGATGATCGAAACGCTTGGCGACGTCCTGCGCAACAATGCGTACAAGTTTCCGGACGAGACCGCCTACTCCTATCACGGACGGGTCGTGACCTTCGCGCGACAGCTCGAGCGCGGCAACAGGCTGGCCTCGGCGCTGTGGAGCCGCGGCATCCGCCGCCAGGACCGCGTGTCGATCCTCTCCCAGAACACCATCGAGTTCATGGAAGCCTACGCGGCCTGCGAACTGGCTGGCTTCATCGCGGCGACCGTCAACTGGCGGCTGGCGCCGCCGGAAATTTCCTACATCCTCGGCGACTCGACCCCTCGGGTGCTGATCTTCGAGGCGCAATATGCCGCCAGCGTCGAGCACATCCGCGACAAGCTGGGGTTCGTCGAGTTTTTTCTGTGCTTCGGCGGGCCGGTGCCTGAATGGGCGGAGGACTACGAGGCGTTTGTCGCGGCCGGCGATCCGGCCGGCGCGCCGACCCGGCCGCTGCCCGACGAGATCATGCACCTGATCTACACATCGGGGACGACGGGACGGCCGAAAGGCGTGATGCGCACCCACCGCGCGGAGATCGCCATCGCCATCCTGATGGCGACGGAACTCGGCCTCATCGTCTCCGACCGGCTGCAACTGATGATGCCGATCTTCCATGTCGGCGCGCGTTTCCTGCAACTCGGCGTGCATATCCGCGGCGGCAGCGTCGTGCTGCACCACGACTTCAAGCCGACTGATATCGTCGAGACGATCGCGCGCGAGCGGGTGACCATGACGCATATGGCGCCGACCATGGTGCAGGCCGTCCTCAACGTGCCCGGCATCGAAAAGATCGACCTCTCCTCGCTCCACACGGTCTGCTATTCCGCCGCTCCCATGCCGGTGCCGCTCTTGAAGCGCGGGCTGAGGCTCCTCGGACCGGTCTTCCTGCAGCTCTACGGCATGACCGAGGGCGGCGGCACGACGCTGCACAAGCGCCAGCACAGGCCGGACGGCACGCCGGAGGAGATCAAGCGTCTCGGCTCGGTCGGGCAGGCGGCGCCCAATGTGGGATTGCGCATCGTCGACGACGAAGGCCGCGACCTGCCTGCCGGACAACCCGGCGAAATCCTCATTAACACCACCAGCCGCATGGCCGGCTACTGGAACAATTCGGCCGCCACCATCGCCGCCCTCAAGGAAGGCTGGTACTACACCGGCGACCTCGGCTACGTCGACGAGCAGGGCTTTCTCTATCTCGTCGACCGCAAGAAGGACATGATCATCTCCGGTGGCGAGAACATCTATTCGCGCGAGGTGGAGGAGGCGCTTGCCGCGCATCCCGCCGTCATGGACGTCGCCGTGATCGGCGTGAAGGACGACTACTGGGGCGAGACGGTGCGCGCCATTGCCGTGCTGAACCCCGGCCAGGCGGCAGCCGAGGCCGAGCTGATCGAGCACTGCAAGACGCTGATCGCCAGCTACAAAAAGCCCAAATCGGTGATCTTCACCACCGAGCTTCCACGCCTGCCGAGCGGCAAGATCAACAAGGTCGCGCTGCGCCAGATGTATGGCGCGCCGCATGTGAAGGCGAACTGAGATGAACGCGGTTCACTTATCTTCTCCCGCCGCGTGCCGCAGCACGATCGCATACGGGCCTGCTCTGTCAAGTGATCCTCCCCGCCTCGCCTGCGGCGAGACGCTGAGGCACCACCCCCTCACCGGCCCTTCGGGCCACCTCTCCCCCTGCCTGGGGGAGAGGATCGCAGCGTCGACGACTGGCGCGAACGCCACGGCCGGCTATCCTCTCCCCCGGGCAGGGGGAGAGGTGGCCCGAAGGGCCGGAGAGGGGGTGGTGCCGAACCGAGCCGGCGAAGCCGGATCGGGAGCGGATAAGTTCCAGACGCGATTGCCCCGCTGCTACCAGGCCCCGCCGCTCCTCGACGGCTGGCCGCGAGAGCCGCGCGATGCGCTCGTCGTATGGCGTGGCGCCGCTGGCATTCCGGACATCGTGCGTTTGCCGGGAGTGGTGCAATGACTAACGGCCTTGGCACGGCGATCGTCACGGGAGCGGCCAAGGGCATCGGCCGCGGCATTGTCGAGCGTCTGGTCGACGATGGATACCACGTCGTCGCGCTCGACCGGCTGGAGGCCGTCCACGACGTGGCCGATGGGTTGCGGGCGGCGGGGGCGCGCATCGATTCGGAGGTTGTCGACATCCGTGACCGCGTCGCCATCGCCGCGGTCATGGAGCGTTTCGCGCCGCTCGACGTCATCGTCAACAACGCGGCGATCACCGGCACATTCCATTTCGAGGAACTGACCGAAGAGCATTTTCGCGAGGCCTTCGACATCAACGCGGTCGGCACCTTCATCGTCGCGCAGGAAGGCGCCCGGCGCATGCGCAACGGCGGGCGGATCGTCAATATCGCCTCGCGCTCCTTCGCCGGCGCGCCGCAGATGGCGCACTACGTGGCCTCCAAGACCGCCGTGGTCGGCCTGACCCGCGCCATGGCGATCGACCTGTCGCCGCGCGACATCCGCGTCAACGCCGTCGCGCCCGGTGTCGTCGACACGGACATGCTGCATTACATGACGCCGGAGCGGCAGAAACTGATGCTGTCGCTGCAACTGCTCGGCCGCATCGGCCAGCCGGAAGACATTGCGCGCGCGGTTTCCTTTCTCGCCTCCCCCGAAAACCGCTACATCACGGGACAGGTGCTGATCGTCGACGGCGGGCGTTCGCTCGGCCAGGGCCAGCTCCCGCCGGAGGAATCGCCCTATGCCTGAACTCTCCGAGGAACGCCGCCTGATCCAGCATTCGGCGTGCGAGTTCACGCGCGCCGTGGTGCGGCCTACGGCCGACAGGCTCGATCCGGTCAAGGGCGAGATTCCGCGCGGCCTCATCGAACAGATGGCAGAACTTGGCTATTTCGGCATCCTGATCCCCGAGGAATATGGCGGGCTTGGCCTCGGCGCCTTCGAATACTGCCTGGTCGCGGAGGAACTGGCGCAGGGCTGGATGAGCGTCGCCTCGCTGATCGCGCGCGGCAACGCACTGATCGGCTCCCTGAAGGCGATGACGCCCGAGCAGAAGAAAATCTACCTGCCGCGCATGGCGAAGGGCGAGTTCCTCGGCGCCTTCTCGCTGTCCGAGCCGGATGCCGGTTCGGACGTCGCCAACATCTCCTGCCGCGCCAAGCGTGTTGGCGACGAATGGGAGATCACCGGCAACAAATACTGGTGCACCTTTGCCGACGGCGCCGACTTCATCATGGTGTTCGCCCGCACCGAACAGGCGGCCGACCCGAAGGCGCGCCACAAGGGCATTTCCGCCTTCATGGTGGAAAAGCCGCGTGGCAGGCTGCCCGAAGGCGTCTCCGGCAATCCGATCCCGAAGATCGGCTATTTCGGCTGGACCACCTGGGAACTCGCCTTCGACAAGTGCCGCGTGCCGGCGCAGAACCTGATCGGCGAGGAGGGCAGGGGCTTTTATCTCGCCACCGCCGGGCTGGAGACGGCGCGCGCCCATACGGCGGCGCGCTCCATCGGCCTCGCGCAAGCCGGTCTCGACGACGCCGTGGCCTATGCGCAGCAGCGCCGCCAGTTCGGCAAGGCGATCTCGTCGTTTCAGGCCATCCGCTTCAAGATCGCCACCATGGCGACCGAGATCGAGGCGGCGCGCGCGCTGATGTACGCGGTGTGCGAAAAGATCGACCAGGGCGTGCGCTGCGACAAAGAGGCGTCGATGGTAAAACTGTTCGCCTCCGAAATGTCGGAGCGGGTCACCAGCGAGGCGCTGCAGATTTTTGGCGGCGGCGGCTACACGACGCTGAACCAGGTCGAGCGCCACTGGCGCGACGCGCGGCTGACCAAGATTTTCGAGGGCACGTCCGAGATCCAGATGCGCATCATCTCCGATCACATCCTCGGGCGGGACTGAATTTCTCGGACAGTCAAAGCGCGCGCACCCGCGGCCCACGCGGCTTGTCGTCGGCCGGTGGCTGCGCTGCGCCGGCGAGTTCGGCGTTGCCGGTCAGGCCGTCCAGCACGAAGGAGGCGAATTCGCGCGCCACGTCCTCGATCGTGCGGCCGCCCGGCTTGAACCATTCCACAGTCCAGTTGAGCGCGCCCAGGATGAACAGTCGCGCCAGCGTCAGATTGGCTGAGGTCCGGAATTCGCCGCGGGCATGGGCATTTGCAAGGATGTCCTGCCAGATCGCGCCGTAGGAATCGCGCAGCCGCAAATTCTTGACGCGGATCGCCTCCGGCACCTGGCCGAAGACGCGCCGCGTCGCCAGCGTGTAGTCGCCGACCTCGATGATTGCCGAAAGGTGCGCCGTTATCGCCGCCTCGATGCGCTGCCGCCCGGTGGCGTCGTCGGGCAGGGAGGCGAGCGCCTCCGTCACTCGGTCGGTCACCGCATGGATGCCGATGTCGAGCACGGCGCTGATCAGGTCGTCCTTGGATTCGTAGTGATAATAGATGCTGCCGGCCTTGAGATCCGCCTCGTCGGCGATCGCCCGCATCGTCGTCCCGGCATAACCGTAGTCGCGAAATATCTTTGCCGCGGCGTCCAGCACACGCTTTTGCGAAATGGCCGATTTCGCCAGCTTCTTCGTCATCTACAACCTTCTCCCGGGGTAATCGCCGCTACACCTTACGCCGCGATTCGATTCCATGGAATGGTTTCGAACAATGGGCCGGTTTCGATATTTTCTAACTAGTGTTAGGTTTTCGACTGGTGTAGGTTATCGGTATCTAACGGTATCTTGGGAGGAGACGGTGGGATCGATCGACATCGAACGGCATGGCCGCGGCGTGGTGCGGCTCGTCCTCAACCATGCCGAGTCACGCAATGCCATGGGGGAAGCGCTGCGCGGCGAACTTCTGCCCGCCTTCGAGGCGCTGCTCCAGGACCCGGCCTGCCGAGTCATCATCGTCACCTCGGCGCTGAAGGACTTTTCCGTCGGCGGTGACCTGTCGAAAATGGACACGCTCGCCGACCCCAAGGCGGGGCGCCGGCGCATGACCTCGGCGCATCGGTTGGCGCGCGTGTTGCTTGCGGCCGACAAGCCGATGATCGCCGAGATTCGCGGCTATGCCATGGGGGCCGGCGCGGGTCTGGCGCTGTTCTGCGACACGATCGTCATGGGCGAGGGCGCTACGATCGGCTTTCCGTTTCCAAAGGTCGGCCTGGCGCCGGATTTCGTCATCGCCCACACGCTGCCGCGGCGCATCGGCTTGTCGCGCGCCCGCCAGGCGCTACTCTACGCCCGCAACTTCAAAGCTCCGGAGGCGCTGGCGATCGGCCTAGCCGACGACGTCGTGCCTGACGCGGAGGTCGAGGCAAAGGCGATGGCGCGCGCGATGGAACTCGCCGCTTTCCCATCGTTCGCCGCGGCGCTGACCAAACGCATGCTGGAGCTAAGCCACGACGCGCAGGCGGTGCTGGATTTCGAGGCGACGGCCCAGGCGCTCTGCTTTGCCTCCGACGATTTTCGCGAGGGCGTCTCCGCCTTCCGCGAGAAACGCGCGCCCGACTTCGACAAGCCCGTCGCATGACCAAAAAACTTTCCGGGCCGGCGATGCGGGTACCGCAAACGCTGGCCGACATGCTCGACAACAATGCCTGGAAATACCCGGACGAGACCGCCTTCGTCTGGGGCGACCGGCGCGTCACCCATGCCGGGCACCATATCCGCGCCTCCCGGCTCGCCAACGCGCTGCGCAGGCTCGGCCTGCGGCGGCAGGACCGGGTCGGCATATTGAGCCAGAACAGCCTGGAATTCCAGGAAGTCTACAGCGCCTGCGAGATTTCCGGCTTCATCTGCGCGACCGTAAACTGGCGCCTCGCCGTGCCGGAGATAGTCTATATCGTCAATGACGGCGCGCCGAAGGTGTTTTTCTTCGAGCCGGCCTATGCCGAGGCGGTGCTCGCCATGCGCCCTCATCTGAAAACGGTCGAGCATTTCGTCTGCATCGGCGGACGCGGTTCTCCGGGACTCGATTTCGCCCACGACTATGACGAACTGGTCGAATCCGGCGATGCTTCGGGCGTACCTTTCCGGCCGAAACCCGACGACATCGCCTTCCTGATCTACACGTCGGGAACCACCGGACGGCCGAAAGGCGTGATGCTGGGGCAGGGCGGCCAGGTCGCGGCAGCCGAAATCCTCGGCTCCGACCAGCGCAACTCGCCGGCGGACCGGCTGCTGATCATGATGCCGCTGTTCCATATCGGCGCAAAAATCATCCAGCTTGCCCAGCACTGGCGGGCGGGCACGGTCGTCGTGCAGCGCGGCTTCGATCCAAAGTCGGTCGTGGAGTGCATCAAGCGGGAACGCATCACCGTCACCCACATGGCGCCGACCATGATTCAGACCCTGCTGGAATCGCCTTATATCGCCAACGCCGATCTCTCCAGCCTGCGCATGATCGTCTATGCAGCCGCCCCCATGCCGGTGCCGGTGCTGAAGAAGGGGCTGAAGCTGCTCGGCCCTGTCTTTCAGCAGCAGTTCGGCCAGACCGAGGGTATCGGCACGACGCTGCTCGCCCACCAGCACCGCCCCGACGGCAGCGACCGCGACAGGGAGATTCTTACCTCGGTCGGACAGCCATCGCCGCGCGTTAATGTCCGCATCGTCGACGACCATGGCGAGGACCTGCCGGCCGGCGCGGTCGGCGAGATCCTGCTCACCAGCCCCGGCGTGATGAAGGGTTATTGGAACAACACCGCCGCCACCATCGACACGCTTCGCGACGGCTGGGTGCATACCG
The DNA here is from genome assembly GCF_044326205.1 of Mesorhizobium sp. IMUNJ 23232. Lineage (NCBI taxonomy): Bacteria > Pseudomonadati > Pseudomonadota > Alphaproteobacteria > Hyphomicrobiales > Phyllobacteriaceae > Mesorhizobium > Mesorhizobium sp. IMUNJ 23232. The sequence continues at coordinate 16,826 of NZ_JBIRCY010000003.1, read as the reverse complement.
GCGACATGGGCCGGCTCGACCAGGAAGGTTATCTCTATCTGGTCGACCGCAAGAAGGACATGATCATCTCCGGCGGCGAGAACATCTATTCGCGCGAGGTGGAGGAGGCGGTCGTCACCCACGACGCCGTGTCCGAGGTCGCCGTCATCGGCGTGCCGGACGAGAAGTGGGGCGAGGCGGTCATGGCGGTCGTCGTGCTGCGCCAGGGGGCGGAGGCCACCGCCGGCGAGATCGTCGAGCACTGCCGCGCGCTGATCGCCAGCTACAAGAAGCCGCGCCACGTCGTCTTCGCCAGCGAGATCGTCAAGCTGCCGAGCGGCAAGATCGACAAGGTCCGCCTGCGCAAGCTGCACGGCGGCCAGGGAGGAACCGATGCTTGAGATGTTTTCGCTGAAAGGCAAGGTCGCCATCGTCACCGGCGCCTCGCGTGGCCTCGGCAAGCCTGTCGCCAAGGGCATGGCGGCGGCCGGGGCGCATGTCGTCCTGGTGGCGCGCGACCGCCACAAGCTCGAGATTACCCGCGCCGAGATCGAACAGGCCGGCGGCCGCGCCACCGTGCTGGCGCTCGACCTCACCGACGAGGCGGCGATCCGCGCCGGCGTGCGCAAGGTCGCCGGCGACCTCGGCCGCATCGACATCTCGGCCAACATCGCCGGCATCATCAACTGGCAGCCGCTGCTCGACAGTGACGAGGCCGATTTCGACCGCATCATGGACACCAATGTGCGTGGCGCCTTCGTGATGGCGCAGGAATGCGCGGCGGCGATGCGCGCCGGCGGCCGGGGCGGGCGCATCATCACCACGGCCTCCGTGCTCGGGCCGCTCGGCCGTGCAAAACTCCACGCCTACTGCGCGTCGAAGTCGGCGATCATCGGCCTGACACGCTCGCTCGCCGCCGAACTCGGGCGCGACGACATCACCGTCAACTGCGTTGCGCCCGGCTATTTCCTCACCGAGATCAACGCCAGCCTGCAGGCCCGCCCCGGCTACATGGACGCCATCAACGGCGTCACCCCGATGGAGCGCTGGGGCCGGCCGGAGGAGATCGTCGGCGCCATGGTCTTCCTGGCATCCGACGCGTCGAGCTTCGTCACCGGGCAAGTCCTGCATGTCGATGGCGGGGTCTCGTCTTCCTTCAAGTTCCAGCTCGCGGCGTGAGGGGCCTCGCATGACCAAGCGTTTTTCGCTGGAGGGGCAGGTCGCCGTGGTCACCGGCGCCTCGCGCGGCCTCGGTTTCGAGATGGCCAAGGCCATCGCCGAATCCGGCGCGAAGGTGTGGATGACGGCGCGCGGCGTCGACCAGCTCGAGGATTCGGCGGCCCGGCTGCGCGCCGAAGGCCACGAGGTCGCGACACGGGCGTTCGACCTCGCCGACGGCGCGGCCTGTGTGGCGGCGATCCGCGACATAGGTGCTGCCGAAGGCGGCCGGCTCGACATTCTGGTCAACAATGCCGGCATCAATGCCTGGGAGCCGCTGGCGCAGGCCACCACGGCCACCTGGGACCGGGTCATCGGCACGAATGTCCGTGCGCCCTATCTGCTCTGCCGGGAAGCGGCGCGGCTGATGGCGCCGCGCGGCTACGGCCGCATCGTCAACATCGGCTCGGCGCTGGCCGTGGTCGGCCGCGAGAACGTCACCGCCTATGTCTCCAGCAAGCACGGGCTGGCCGGCATGACCCGGGCGATGGCCGCCGAAATGGGCTCCAAGGGCATCACCGTCAACATGATGGCGCCGGGCTATTTCCTCACCGAGATCAACACGACGATCCTGGCGCGTCCGGGCTACGAGAAGGGCGTATCGAGCCGCATTCCGCTCGGCCGCTGGGGCGATCCGGAGGAGGCGGGCGGCGTCGTCGCCTTCATGGTGTCGAAGGCTTCGGGCTACATGAACGGCCATGTGCTCACCGTCGACGGCGGCCTCACCGAGACCTTCGTCTTGCCGGTGGACGCGGCGTGAGGAGCTTGGCGATGGGGAACGAGAAAGAAATCGCTGTTGTCACCGGCGCCGGGCGCGGCATCGGCCTGGCGACCACGAAGCGGCTGTTGGAAGACGGTTTTCACGTCGTCATGGTCGACCTCAATCCGGAGCCGCTCGGCGCCAATGCCGCGGAACTCAAGATGGCGTCCAACTCGGTCGAGCACCATGCGCTGTCGGTCGCCGACCGGCCCGCCGTGGCCGGCCTGATCGGCTCGCTGCCGAGGCTGGACGTGCTGGTCAACAACGCCGCGATCTTCTGGGACGGCAAGTTCGACGCCGTCACCGAGGACGATTTTCGCAAGATGTACGAGATCAATGTCATCGGCGCCTTCGTCATGGCGCAGGAGGCGGCGAAGGTGATGAAGCGCGGGGCGCGCATCGTCAACATCGCCTCGCGGGCCTATCTCGCGGGCTACGCGCACGCCCCCTACATCACTTCCAAGGCCGGCGCGATCGGCCTCACCCGTTCCATGGCGATCGACCTTGCGCCGCGCGGCATCTTCGTCAACGCCATCGCGCCGGGGCTGATCGAGACCGAGATGTTCCGCTCGCTGACGCCCGAACGCCAGCAGGAACTGATCGCCAAGCAGCCGACGAAGGAGGTCGGGCAGCCCGAGGACATCGCCAACGGCATCGCCTTCTTCGCCAGCCCGCGCACCCGCAACGTCACCGGCCAGGTGCTCACGCTCGACGGCGGCAGGTCGATGGGGATATCGATCTATTGAACGGCTTTCGTCAGGCCGATATGGCGGCTGCGATGATGCTCGCCGCGCTCGGATTCTTTTTCCGGCTGGCATTAAGTCTTTCACATACTTTGCTTTTCGAGGCCCGCGCGAGCCCGCGCCGTTATCGTGACGAGTTGCGCCTCGGCGGCTCCAGCGCGTAGTACGCCATGGCATTGGCGTGCGCCAGAATCTCGTCGACCTCGCGGATGTTCTTGCGTTTCGGAACATCCGGATCGAAACGCGGCAATCTTCCGCCGGGCGGCCGCCCGCGCCTCAGCGGCGAAAAACGCCGGAACCGGACCGGGCCTAGCTTGCCGCCTGCTGCCGCCGCGTCGCGGGCCGCGCTGTCCCGCGCAAGGGCAGCATCGTTGCGCGCCTTCCAGCGGGCGAAATGCTGCGCCTGTCCGGGCAGATCGTCCAGCGCCCTGCCGAGCGCATCCAGCCGCAAGGTCAGCTTCGCGGCGCTGATCGGATCGTTCTGCGACGGCGGAGGCGGCACGGGGATGCGTGGCGTGTCGTCGTCGATCGACCGGATGCGCGGGGCGGCATGCGCCGGCACATATTTGCGGCGGATGTGGAACGGGTATTTCAGCGCATCGAGCAGCGAAAGGTTTACTGTACGTGGCCTGGCGGCACGCCGTTCGGCGGCTTTCCGCTCGGCCTCAAAGCGGGCAAAGTCTGCCTTCGACAGGTTGACGGCAAGGCCGAGGCGGCGCATGGCGGCCACCGTGTCGGAAATTTTTGGCTTGAGCTTTCGCGGACGAAACGGCGGCAGCGTCACCACGATGCCTTGCGCCGCCGCGATGACGAGGCGCCGGGCGGCGGATTCGGCCGGGCGCAGCATGAGAAGAATGACGCGGTAAAGGTGGCGTGGCAGGCAGAGCGCTGGAGACGGCTTTTTGCTCCCCGTCTTTCCGGCCCGTCCAGGCCTCGGCGCGACGACGGCTTCGCCGAGCACCAGCGACAGCGGCCTGCCAAAACCCATCTCGGCCATGCCGACGAGCATCGAGAGGATATGCTTCAGCGCCTGCCGGTATCGCTCGATCGTTGCACTCGCGTCCATCAAGTCCATCGCCGCCTCCTTTCCAGCCGGCAAGGATTATCGCTCCGAACTGAACGGCGGGGATGAACTTTGCCAAAATTCCTGGCGCGCGGCGGCGGGCATTCGGCCAAGGCATTGAAAAGACTGGAGCGGGGTTCGCGGAAGAAAAAATTTTTGGGATGGAGCGGCTTTTTTCATCCCCATTTTCTCTGATGGCTGGTGACCCTTTCGCCCCCATGACAAAGCGTCGCACTCCGTCCAACACCCCTCATCCGACCTCGCTTCGCTCGGCCACCTTCTCCCACAAGGGGAGAAGGTGGGAGCGTTGTGCATCCGCCTCTGCAAATCGTCAACGTTTGCGACTAGCTGAGATGTCGACGCGAAACTCCCCCTTCTCCCCTTGTGGGAGAAGGTGGCCGAGCGAAGCGAGGTCGGATGAGGGGTGTTGGACGGAGTGCGACGCGGACGTATTGGGCGCATAGGCCGGTATCCGGTATGGAGCACGCGGGGAGCATCCTCCAAAAATAATCCTTGACGATGACGGAAAGGCGAGGTTGCCGTTGCTGCATGCATAACGCATTGAAAAGGCTTGATCTTTCGCAAGGCATCGCCTGCTTAAGTGACTTCTCAGCTCAGGCGAACGGCCGTTCAAAAAGGATGTCATGCTTGTAAAACCAAGCGAAAACAGAGGGTTGGTGGCACCCCGCGTGGATCTTTGCGGAACAAGCATGACCAAGAGGCCGGCAAGGGCGATCGGGAATCCGGGGACGATCTGCTTAATTCCGCGGAAGGGCGCGGCCGCTCCAAGGCTGGCGCAAGCGGAACCAAGGTAACTCTCCCCGGCGTTTACGCCATTCCAGTCGCCAGCTTCCAGCGAGCCGGTTTCGGGGTGTCAGTCCGTCGACCTCAGGCAGCCTCTTCCACGTCGACGCCAAGATAAAATTTCTGGATATCCTGGTTGGCGGAAAGCTCGGCCGTCGTCCCTTCCAGCACGGTCCGGCCGTTTTCGATGACATAGCCGTAGGACGCGTATTTCAGGGCGATTACGGCGTTCTGCTCGACCAGCAGGATCGACACCTTCTTCTCGCGGTTGATGCGCGCGATGATCTCGAAGATCTCCTTGACGATGAGGGGCGCGAGCCCGAGCGACGGCTCGTCGAGCAGGATCATCTCCGGATCGGCGACCAGCGCGCGGCCGATCGCCAGCATCTGCTGCTCGCCGCCCGAGAGGAAGCCGGCCTGTTGGCCACGGCGTTGCGACAGGATCGGGAAGTAGGAATAGACCTCGTCGAACGCTTCCTTGCGCGAGCGCGCCCGGCGCTGCGCGAAGGTGGAGGCGACAAGGTTTTCCTCGACCGTCATGTCCGAGAAGACGTGCCGGCCCTCGCGGACATGGAAAACCCCGCCGCGCACGATTTTGTGCGGGGAAAGGCGGAGGATGTCCTTTCCGCCGATGGTGATCGAGCCGCTTGTGACCCGGCCGCCCTCGAGCGGCAGGAAGTTGGAGATCGCCTTCAGCGTCGTGGTCTTGCCGGCGCCGTTGGCCCCGAGCAGCGCCACGATGGCTCCCTCGGGCACGGTGAGGCTCAGGCTCGACAGCGCCTGGATCACGCCCTGGTAGACGACTTCCAGATCCCTGATATCAAGGGCGGCAGCCACGGTTCAGACCCTCATCCAGTCGGTGATCTGCTCCATCTCCCAGTTGTTGGCGGCGCTGTAGCGGATGATGCGCCCGAGGCCGATCTGCTGGTCGATGATGGAGACGGGAACGTCGATCAGGCCGCCCGTGTCCCAATCCTTGACGCTGCGCATCGCCGCGGCGAGGTTGTCGCCATTGACCTCCTGGCCGGCGTCGATGACGATCTCGAAGGCGCGGGTCGCCATCATGCTGCTGATCCAGGCATCGAGGAAGCCGAGGCGGACATAGCCGCTCCAGTTCGGGTCCTTGGCCTTTAGGATGCCGCCGATGGTCTCCATCGTCTTGCCGGCCGGCTTGTTGGTGTCGTCGTTCCACACCTTGATGCCGATCAGCCCCTCGGCCACATCAGGCATGGCGACGACCTTCTCGCGCTCGCTCTGCCAGATCGTGCCGAGGAATACGACGTCGTCCATGCCGTAGTCGCGCACCAGCCGGACGATCTCAGGCCAGACGGCAAAGGAATAGCCGTGATGAATGACGTGGGTCGGCTGCGCCTCGCGGATCGCCAGCGCGAAGGACGAAACGTCGGTCTCGACGAATTTCGTCTGCTGGACCACCGGCACCTCGATGCCCAACTCCTTGGCGTAGGCGACCGCGGCTTCGATGCCGTCGCGGCCCATGCCCGTCGAGGAATGGATGATGACCAGCCTGGCCGGGTTGGAGCCGGACGACTTCTTGATGTAGTCGACCAGCATCTTGAGCTGGGCGCCGTAGGTCGCGCCGGGCACGAAGTGATAGGGATAGTTCTTCTCGTCGGCGAGTTCGGAGGCGAAAGATCCCGAGGTCATGAAGATCTTGTTGGTCGAATTGTTTTCCGGCGAGATCGCCTGGATCATGCCGGTGGATTCGCCGAACATGTAGTCGACGCGGCCCGTCGCCAGCGCCTTCTTCAGGTTCGCGACGGCGACGTCGACCTTGAACGTCGTGTCGTTGACCGACAGATTGATCTTGCGGCCGCGAATGCCGCCTTGCTCGTTGATCCACTTGGCGTATTCGGTAAAACCCTCGCCCTGGAACTTGCCGCCCTCGGCTGCTGGTCCGGTCAGGTCGCAATGGATCGACCAGTTCAGGTCGTCCGCGGCCTGCGCCCTCACGATGTTGAAGCCGGTGACGGCGCCGACCGCCGCCGTGGCGCCGGCCGCCTTCAGGAATTTTCGTCTGCTGAACATGCTTTTCCTCCACATGTGCGGTCGCATCGACCGCGGTTCAGTTCCAGGCCGGCCGTTGCCGGCGAGTCCTCTCGTCTGCGCCTCAGCGCGAGACTTTGCGGCGCATCCGCTTCCAGAGCTGCGCGAGGCCGCGCGGCTCCAAAAGCAGGAAGCCGACGATCAGGAGACCGAAGATGGTCTCCCGCAGCGGTGTCAGCACGGTTCCCAGATCGAGACCGAACGTGTCGCCGAACAGGAGCGAGCCCTCGCGCAGCAGTTCGGGAAGCAACGTCATGAAGGCCGCGCCGAGGATAGCGCCGAGGATCGAGCCCATTCCGCCGACGATCACCGCCGACAGGAAGAACACGGAGAGCAGCAGCCCGAACTGCTCTGGGTTCACGAACTGGTTGAAGTAGGCGAGCAGCGCCCCGGCGATGCCGGCGTAGAACGACCCCAGCGCGAAGGCGATCAGCTTGTAGGAGACGATCTCGACGCCGAGCACCTGAGCCGTCAGGTCGCGCTCGCGGATGGCCATGAAGGCGCGGCCGACGCGCGAGCCGATGACGTTGCGGGCAAAGATGGTCATGAAGATCACCGCCGCCACGATCAGGTAATAGATGCGCGTCTCGTTGTTCAGCGGATAGCCGAAGACCGTGGCCGGGCGCACCGGCAAGCCGACGTCTCCGTTGGTGACCGACTGCCAGTGGACGAAGATGAACTGCAGGATGAACTGCGCCGCCAGCGTCGCAATGACGAGATAGAGGCCGCGGATGCGCAGTGAGGGCAGGCCGAAGGCGACGCCGATCACGGCGGCCGAGACGCCGGCCAGCGGCACCGTCACCCAGAAGGGCATGCCGAAATAGGTTTGCAGCAGCGCCACCGCATAGGCGCCGACGCCGACGAAGGCCGCATGGCCGAGCGACAGCAGGCCGGTGTAGCCCATCATGATGTTCAGGCCGTGCGTGGCGATGATGTTGATGCCGAGCAGGCCGGCGAAATAGATCCAGTAGCGCGGAGCGACCAGCGGCAGCGCCAGGAGAACGGCGACGAGCAGCCCGGTCCAGACCCAGCGGCCGGGGTCGGTGCGCGCATCGGATCGGTCGCGAGAAGCTTCGGCGGTGACGGCCATCATATTCTCTCGACTTCCTTGCTGCCGAACAGGCCGTTCGGGCGCACCAGCAGCACGATCAGCGCGAGCACGTAGGGGGTGATCTCGCGGAACTCGGTCGGCAGGAACAGGCCGGTGATCGCTTCCAGCCAGCCGATGATCAGTCCGGACACCAGCACGCCGCCGATCGAAGCCATGCCGCCCAGGATGACGACCGCCAGCACATTGAGCGCAACCATGCCCAGATGTGGCGTCAGCGTGTTGACGTTGGCCATCAGCACGCCGCTGATGCAGCCGGTGACCGCGGCGATCACCCAGGTGAAGGCGATGACGCGGCGCACGTCGATGCCCATCGAATAGGCGGTGACGGCGTCCGCCGCCGCGGCGCGCAGGGCGACGCCGGCCCGCGAGTATCTTAGGTAGGCGATGAGCGCGAGGACGATGACGACAGCGATGGCGAAGGCGCGCGCCGTCTTGCCCGGCACGAAGATGTCGCCCAGCATGATCGGCGAGCGCGACAGGATCGCCGGGATCTGGAGGTCGTTCGGCCCCCAGACCATACCGACGATGCCGCGGATGATCGAGCCGATGCCGAAGGTGACCATGACCACGGCGATGAACGGCCGGCCGAGCATAGGCCGGATGGCGACGCGCTCGATCAGCAGCGCGACGGCGATCGAGCCGATCAGCGCCACGATCAGGCCCAGCACCGGCCCGAGCGCGAAGGTCACCGCCGCGGCGTAGAAGAAGTAGGCCGACAGCATCATCATCTCGCCCATGGCAAAATTGAAGGTGCGCGACGACTTGAAGATGACGATGATGCCGAGCGCGATCAGGGCATAGATGCCGCCGGCCGCGATGCCGACGATCGAATATTCGATGAATTGCTGAATCGGGCTCACGCAATCCTCCTCAGGCCGCGCTCTGCACGGGCTCTTCGGCCGTGCCGAGATAGGCCTTGATGACGTCCGGATTGGCGCGCACCGCGTCGGGCGAGCCGGATGCGATCGGCTTGCCGAAGGACAGCACCACGACGTGGTCGGAAATGCTCATCACCATGCTCATGTCGTGCTCGATGAGCAGGACGGTGGTGTTCCAGTCCTTCTTCACGCCGAGCACGAAGCGGCTCATCTCGCGCTTCTCCTCGCGGTTCATGCCGGCGACGGGTTCGTCGAGCAGCAGGATCTTTGGCTTCATCACCAGCGCGCGCGCCAACTCGACGCGCTTCTGCAGGCCGTAGGCGAGATCCTCGACGTAGTGATGCTGCACGCGGTCGAGTTCGAGCAGGCCGATGATGTCCCGCTGGATGCCGCGGTCGAGCTCCTGCTCCTCGTGGCGCGTCCGCGGCAGGCGCAGGCCTGCCGACAGCACGCCGCTCTTCAAATTGGTGTGGGCGCCCAGCTTGATGTTGTCGAGCACGGTCATGCCGTGGAAGAGCGCGATGTTCTGGAAGGTGCGCGACATGCCGCGATAGGCACGCGCATGCGGCTTCAGCCCGGATATGTCCTCCCCATCGAGAACTACCCGGCCGGCCTGCGGTTTATAGAAGCCCGAGATGACGTTGAAGAGGCTGGTCTTGCCGGCGCCGTTCGGGCCGATGACGGACGTGATCCTGCTCTTCTCCGCATGAACGCTGACGCCGGAGAGCGCCTTCACGCCGCCGAAGGAGAGCTGGATGTCGTCGACGTGAAGCATCAGTGGGCGAGCCCGGCGCAGGATGCGCGCCGCCAATGCGGAAAGCCGCCGGATGTCATGTCTTCCTCCCTTGCCCGAACTGAGCCGTTCCGGCCATTTCCAAAAACTCTAACACTTGTTCGAAAGTTTGTCATCCCGGATTCGGCATTTATCCAAAAGGCGGATCAAGTGCCTGAAAAGACGGGCTTTCTCTTGTCGATGAAGGCGTTCATTGCCTCGTTCTTGTCGTGCGTTCCGAACAGGAGATAGGCCGCCCGACGCTCCAGCATGATGGCGGTGTCGAGCGAGGCGTCCATGCCGGCCAGCACCACGCGCTTGATCTCGGCGACGGCAATCGGCGGCATGCTCGCGATCTTAGAGGCGAGGGACAGGGCCGCTTCCACCGTGCGGTCGTCGTCGACGACCTGGCTGACGAGGCCGGCCGCGAAGGCCTCACCGGCGGACATGGTGGCGCCGGTCAGGAGCATGAGCATTGCCCGGTGTTTGCCGATGGCGCGCGTCAGCCGCTGCGTGCCGCCGGCTCCGGGCATTATGCCCAGCTTCACCTCCGGCTGGCCGAAGGTGGCGCTCTCGCCGGCAACGATGATGTCGGCGCTCATCGCCAGCTCGCATCCACCGCCCAGCGCGTAGCCGTCGACCGCGGCGATGATGGGTTTTGGGCAGTTGTGTATCGCCGCCCAGTTCGCTTCGTCATCGCTCGCCATCATCTCGGCCGGGCCGATGTCCGCCATCGCCTTGATGTCGGCGCCCGCGGCGAAGGCGCTGGCGTCGCCGGTGATGACGATGGCGCGGCAGTCGGCGTCATGCGCAAGCGCCAGGAAATGGTCGCGCAACTCCTCCCTGAGTTCAGGGCTCAGCGCGTTGCGGGCTTCGGGGCGGTTCAGCCGCAACAGGGCGACATGCGCTGCGGGATGCTCCAGGAGCACGGTGGCCATGTTTCCTCCCTCGGATGCGTCGATGGACGTTTCGGGGTTTACGCAGACAGATTCTAACGATAGTTAGATTAACGGATGCTGGCCGACCTGTCAAAATGATGACCATTGCCATCGGACTGAAGAGGGACGGGCGGCGCGGCCGAGCTATCGGTGCCGCTTGATCTCAACCACTGGATACTAATGCCGCGCAGCGTGCGGTGATTGGAGCAGGATGTGCTCGCCAAGCCAACGACGCTCGAATTTCCCTGGAACAGTCCGCCTGAAACCGGTCAGGCGAAGATGGTCGCGCCCGGCGTGTTATGGGCGCGGCTGCCGCTGCCTTTCCGTCTGAACCACGTCAATGTCTGGCTCGTCGAGGAGAGCAACGGCTGGACGGTGATCGATACGGGCTGCGCGACGCCGGAGATTCTTGGCGTCTGGGAGCGGCTGCTGGCCGGCCCGATGCGTGGCGAAAAGGTGGTGCGGGTGATCGCCACGCACGGCCATGTCGATCACATCGGGCTCTGCGGCTGGATGGTCGAGCGCTTCGATGCAGACTTTATGGGAACGTTCGCCGAATGGGTCTGGGCGCGTGTCAGCCACACTCACGACGTGCCCGGCTCGAGTGCGGCTCATCACACCTATCTGATCCGCAACGGTTTCGATGACAGTGCGGCCAGGCAACTGGTCGGGAGCCGCCAGCGCTTCATCAATCTCTCGACGCCGATCCCCGGCTGGATCAGCGAAATCCGCGACGGGGATATGGTTGCCATCGGCGGGCGGGGATGGCGCGTCATCGTCACGCGCGGCCACGCCTTCGAGCATGCGTCATTCTACGACCCGCAGGCGAACGTGCTGATCGCGGGCGACCACCTGCTGCCCAGGATCAGTCCGGTCATCGCGGTCTTCGAGATGATTCCGAAGGGCGATCCGCTGGGGGATTATCTCGAATCCTTTCCCCGGTTCGACATCGTTCCGGACGACGCGCTTATCCTGCCTTCGCATGGCATGCCGTATCGCGGTATCCGCAAGCGCATCGACGCGCTTCGCGAGCATCATCGGGCGAGGCTCGAGGCGACGGCGGAGTTCTTGCGCAATCCGAAGACGACATTCGACCTCGCCCGGGAAATGTTCCCGCACATAGAAGGCCCGGACAATATCGGCTTCGCGCTCGGCGAAACTCTTGCCCATGTGAACCGTCTCGTCAGGCAGGGTATCGTGGCTGATGTGTCGCCGGACAATGCCAGCGCCATCTACCAAGCCATCATTTGACCGGAGAGGAGGGAGAACAACACGACAAGCAAGGGCCGCGAGTCCGCCCTTCAGGTGCCTTTGGCTCCAATCACTATGTTATTTTGACGATTCTGAACCCCTCGACTTCCCCGACGACAGGATGGCCTTTCCAGCCCTCGATGTCGTGCAGGATGACGAGTTTCGACAGATCGCCGCCGAGCTCGTCGTTCATCTTGTCGATGGTCTTCAACTGTTCCCAGACGCTGCCCACGGCGTTGTTCAGCGGCACGTAGACGCCGTCGTGATTGTGGCCGGTGAACTGTCGCCGGGAATAGACGCAATCGCCTGAAATGGTGCGCCGCCCGGCCTCGGTCTCGATGACGACGAACTGCTGGCCGATCGTGTGGCCGCTGCCGAGGCGAACGTGGATGCCGGGCAGCACATTGTCCTTGTCGCCGTCGACCAGCGTCACGCGATGCTCGATGGACGCGTCCAGCGCCGAGCGCAGATTGTCGGGATCGATGATAGCGGTGAGATGGGAAAAACGCTTCGGCAGGGCGATCGCCTCGTACCACGACAGAAGCTCGCTTTTCTGGATGTAGATCTGCGCGTTCGGGAACTCGCCGATCGAGCCCATATGGTCGAAATGCGCATGGGTGACGAAGATGTCGGTGATGCCGCCCGGCTCGATCCCGAGTTCGCCGAGCATCCTCAGCGGCGAGATCCAGTAGGGGATGCCGAATTTTTGGGAAAAGCTGTGATCGTCCTGCATGAAGCCGGTGTCGACCAGCACGTTGCGGTCGCCCTGCCGGGCGAGGATGAAGGAGAAGGGCAGGTCCATGACGCCGTCCTGGTACATGCCGCTGATCAGGTCGACCCAGGGCTGGTCCTTGGAGCGCGCATATTCCAGCACGTAGACGTCCCAATGCGTGTCCGTCATCGTATAACCCTTCAGCTTTCGGCGAGCGAGCGGCCAAGGCTGGCGAGGCCGACCGCGACGATCAGGATGGCGCCCTGGAAGACGAATTGTGAATAGGTGGGCGCGCCGAATATATTCAGGCCGTTGAAGCCGAGCACGATGATCAGCGAACCGATGAAGGTGCCGAGAATGTGGAACTCGCCGTCGCGCAGCGTCGCCGAGCCGAGGAACACGGCGGCGAAGGCCGTCAACAGGTAGGAGTCGGCGGCGTTGGTGGTGCCGCTGCCGAGCCGCGAGGCGAGCAGCGTGCCGGTCAGCGCCGCGCACATGCCGGACAGCACGAAACCGAGGATCTTGATGCGGTCGACATCGATGCCGGCGAGCCGTGCCGCTGCCGGATTGCCGCCCACGGCCTGGATCTCCTGGCCGATGGCCGTGCGTTCGACCAGCAGCCAAAGCCCGCCGAGCACCAGCGCCATGACGATGATGGGGTTGGGGATGCCGAACAGCCAGCGGCCGAGCGCCAGTTGCAGGAAGGCTTCCGGAACGCCCGACACGATCGGCACACCCGAGGAATAGGCGAAGGAAAGGCCGACCAGGATGGTGCCGACGCCGAGCGTGGCGATGACCGAATTGACCTTCAGCTTGGTGACGATCAGCCCGTTGACGACACCGATGAGGGCGCCCAGCGCCAGCACGATGACGATGGCTACGGGGATCGGAAGCTGGTTCTGGACGATGAGGCCGGTGACCAGAACGCCGTGCAGGCTGGCGGCATAGCCGACCGAAAGATCGAGTTCGCCGACGATGACCGCCATTGTGAGGCCGCCGGCGATGATCATCGCCAGCGAAGCCTGGCTCAGCACGTTGGTGAAATTGGTGATGGTGGGGAAGGCGCGCGGCGACAGGATCGAGAAGACGATGACCATGACCACCAGGCCGATGATCGTGCCGTATCGCGCGAACACGCCGAGCGCCGCCTTGGTATTGGGCGACAGACGCCGCGTCGTGTAGCCGACGTCGCTCATGCCGGGACCCTTTCCGCCGCTGCGGCGTAGCTTGCTTCGATGATTGCATTGCGCGTGACGTGCTTGCCGGCAAGCTCGCGCACGATGCGGCCCTCGGCCATCACCAGCGCGCGGTCGCAAAGCTCCGGCAACTCGTCCGGCTCGGAGGAGATGACCAGCACCGCCATGCCCCTGGCGGCAAGGTCGCGGATCAGCCGATGGATCTCGCCGCGCGCGCCGATGTCGACGCCGCGCGTCGGCTCGTCGAGGATCAGCACCTTCGGCTTCGATTGCAGCCAGCGGCCGATCACCACCTTCTGCTGGTTGCCGCCGGAGAGCCGCCCGACCGGCTGGTCCGAGGACTGTGCCTTGATGGACAGGTCGCGGATGATTTTTTCCGCCATGCCGGCGCGCTTGCGGGAGCTGATGAACGGCAGAATAGCGTTGGAGAGGATCGCATTCAGATTGGTCAGGCTGATGTTGAAGGCGATCGATTTGGCGAGCAGCAGGCCCTCGGTGCGCCGTTCTTCCGGAACCAGGCCGAGACCGGCGCGCACCGCGGCGGCTGGGGTCCGCGGCGCATAGGGTTTGCCTTCCAGCGCCATCGTGCCGGCATCCAGCAGGTCGGCTCCGTAGAGCAGACGCGCCAGCTCGCTGCGGCCCGCGCCGACAAGGCCGGCGATCCCCAGAATCTCGCCGCGATGCAGGTCGAAGCTTGCTTCCCTGACTTTTGGCAGGCGCTGCAATCCGCGCACGGAAAGCACGATCTCGCCCTTCGTCACCTCGCCGTGCGACTTGGCCAAATGCTCCACCTCGCCGCCGACAATCGCCTCGACGAGGGAAGGGCGGGTGAGTTGCGAGCCGGCGAGCTCCGCCACCGAGCGGCCGTCGCGGAACACCGTCACCCGGTTGCAAAGGTCGAGTATCTCGTCGAGCCTATGGGAGACATAGAGGACCGCCACGCCGGAGGCCGACAGGTCGCGGATGATGGCGAAGAGTTTCTGGCATTCGCTGGCGGACAGCGAGGCGGTCGGCTCGTCCATGACGATCAGGCGCGCCTTGCGCACCAGCGCGCGCGTGATGTTGATCAGCCAGTTCTCGGCGGTCGACAGGCCCTTGGCCGTCGCATGCAGCGGCGCCGTGACGCCGACCCGCTTGGCGATGGGGGTTACCTCGCGGGCGATTGCCGTCCAGTCGACCATGCCGAAGCGTGTTTTCTTGGGCAGGCCGAGCATGATGTTTTCGAGCACCGTCATGCCAGGAACGAAGGCCAGTTCCTGGTGGATGAAGCTCATGCCAAGATCATTGGCGCGGTGCGGCGAACCGATCGCTGTGGGCTGGCCGTCGACGAAAATCTCGCCGCTGTCAGGCTCCGTCAGGCCGGCGAGGATTTTTATCAGGGTGGACTTGCCGGCGCCGTTGGCGCCGACCAGGCCATGCACCTCTCCGGGCGCGATAGACAGCGACACGCCGCGCAAAGCCTGCGCGCCGCCATAGGACTTGGTCACCGCGACCGCCGAAATGAATGGGGGCGCCGCAGGCGTCCCCATCGGCCCAGACATAGCATTCATGATCGGTTTTTACGCCGAAACTCACTTGATGGCATCGGGGTGGTCGGCAATGAATTTCTCGACCGTATCCTTGGTGACCAGCACTGCCGGCACCTCGACGGCCTTGGGCTGCCAGTCCGCGCCGGCCTTCTGGATCTCGGGCAGCAGCTTGATCATGTTGTAGCCTTCCGTGTAGCTGTCCTGCCAGGCGGTGGCCGTCATGAAGCCGTTCTTGATGTTCTCCAGCGCCTGGGCATTGCCGTTGACGCCGTAGACCTTGACGTCGTCGCGGCCCTGGGCGCGCAGCGAACCGATGGCGCCGATCGCCGGATCGTCCCAGCAGCCCCAGATCGCCAGCTTTTCGTCGCCGGCCGGATGGGCGGCGAGCCAGGCGTTGGCATATTGCGCGCCGTCCTCGAAATAGCCGGGGATGCGCACCTCGTTCTTCGTCACCTTGACGTCGGGATAGGCGGTGAGCGCCTTGTCGAGCTCGACCTCGCGGTTCCTGCACACCTCGCCGGTCCGGTAGGCGAGGACGAGCAGCGATCCCTTGCCTTCCATCGCCTTGAGCATCACCTCGTTGACCGGCACGACCATCGGGCCGCCGGAACCGTTGGTGGCAGCGACCGTGGACCCAAGCCCGCCGCCCCAGGTCACGACGGGAATGTTCGCCGACTTGGCGGCGTCGAGCCCGGCGCCGATGGACGAGAACGGGAACACCATGTCGACGATCGCCGTGGTGCCGCGCTGCGCGAAATTCTGGATCGCGGCGTTGGCCTGGTCGGCGCTGCCGGCCGCGTCGATGACCGAAACCTCCCAGCCGAGTTCCTTGGCCGCGGCCTCGGCGCCCTTGATATAGCGTGCATTGTTGGCCTCGGTCGCCGAGATCGAGACGATGCCGACAAGCGGCTTGTCCTGCGCCGATGCCGGCACGATGCCAAGACCGATCGCCGCAATCGCGGCGCCCACCATTAACTGTTTCATGACTCCTCCCTGACGGCTGGTTGCCTCAACGAACCGTTTCGCCAGAATAGGCAAAGAACGCCGTTGATCAAGCTATTTTTCGCGTTTTTTGGCCTAGACAAGCACATTTGATGCAGTAACACTCAGCTAAACGATTAGCTAGGTTCACATGGCAACCATCAAAGACGTTGCACGCTCGGCAGGCGTCTCCACCGCGACGGTGTCGGCCGTCATCAACGGTTCCGCCTATGTGAGCCCGCCGCTGCGCGCCCGCGTGCTGGCCGCGATCAGGGAACTGAACTACGCGCCCTCGCTGGCGGCGCAGAATCTGAAGCGCGGCCGCAGCCAATTGATCGCGCTGGTCGTAGCCGACCTCGCCAACCCCTTCTTCTCGCGTGTCGTCTGGGCGGCGGAGGCCGCCGTTGCGGCATGGGGCTATTCACTGGTGGTGTTCAACAGCGACGAGAAACCGGAGGCGGAGCAACGCATCCTGAGCCGCGTCCGCATGCTCTCCTGCGACGGCGTGCTGCTGGTTCCGGTCGGTGATTCGACCAAGCATCTGCAGCGCGACCCCGACGAGAAGCCGCTTCCCACCGTGCTGTTCGGACGCACCGTCGAGGACGACAAGTCCGACACCATCACCATCGACAATATTTCGGCCGGCCGGCAGGCGACCGAATATTTGCTCGACCTCGGCCACACGCGTGTCGGCTCGATCACCGGACCGTTGCACCTGACCACCGGCCGCGGCCGTCTTGATGGGATGCTGTCGGCGATGAAATCGCGCGGCCTGGCGCCAGAGCCTGTCTCTTCTACACATCTGACACTGCCGACGAAGGCTTAGG